>CBDUYQ010000145.1:0-4064 GCA_965371475.1 uncultured bacterium | reverse complement strand
CCGCCGGCTACGACCCGACTGCCTTTGTGAGCTTCTTTGAGAAGCTGCGCGAGAAAGAGGCCAAGAGCCCGGGCTCGATCCCGAAGATTTTCTCCTCGCACCCGCCCACAAAGGACCGTGTGGTAAAAGCGCAGGAAGAAATAGCTTCCATTCTCCCTGACCGCGACGAGTATGTCGTCACCAGCTCCGAGTTCGATGACATCAAGCGGCGGCTGACGATCATGCTCGCCGGGCGCAAACTGGAAGAGGAGGACGACAACCGTCCCACGTTGCGCCGCAAGAAGCGAGACAAGAAAGACGGCGAGGAAGAGAAAAAGGACGACGAGCCGCCCGTCCTGCGCCGCCGCAATTAGCCAAGCACTATTCTGATCTTTTGGAGTATCCGCCCCTCCCGCCCGGGAGGGGTTTTTCTTGGGGGAAGAAACGTAACCAGCTAGGTCGTGGTGGCGGAGATAACCCCGTAGCGGGCCATCTCGTCGGCGTAGTACTTGCGGTAGAGCGTGTCCCACTCGTTGCTGCCTTCGGGGATGTCTTTCTTTTGCGACTCAATTTTCTGGCGGGCGGCGGCTTCAATTTGCTCTTCCTGCTTGAGCAGGTCAGTGACAATCTTCACAATTTCCAGCCGGATAGTGTTGCGGTCCTCGACGAACTCTACCTCGTCCAAGGAGGCCACTGCCTCCACCGTCACGTGCGAAATCTGGACGATTTTTTCCCGGCTCAACCGCATCAGATGATGACCTTCTTCCGCCGCACCAGTTCCGACTTGATCTTCTTGAACATCTCCTGGTAGCTGGCGCCGGTGCGGCGCATCTCGTCGGCGTACTTGTTGAGGTACTCGCGGACTTCCTCGTTGACGCGGTCTTCCACGCTCAACTCTTCCACCATGGTTGCATGTACTTTGAGCGTGACGGCAGAGGCCGTCTCCGTCTCGATCATTTCCCCTTCGATCAGGCGTTGCACCAGCGTCTGGGCCATGTAGGTTACATAATCACGTGTCAGCCGCATTCTTCCTCGTGTGCTTCCTCTAATTTTTCAGTCTAAGCGGTACGGCGCGCACCCGTCAACCCGGCGTCAGCTTGCAGCCGCCGAACGCCTGTGTTAGAAACAGCAACGGAACTCCCATGCTGCGCAAACTGAAAGAACTTCTAATCGGAAGCCCGCTCGATACGGCCTCTCTCCACGAGCAGCGCCTCAGCAAAAAATCGGCCCTGGCCATCCTGGCCTCCGATAACCTTTCTTCCACCGCCTACGCCACCGAAGAGATCCTGCTGGCGCTGGGCACCGGCGCCGCCGCCGGACTGGCCATACCGCTGCTCTACTCGATTCCTATCGGACTGGCCATCGCGTTGCTGACCCTCATGGTCGTTATCTCCTACGGGCAGACCCTTCACGCCTACCCCGGCGGGGGCGGGGCCTACGCCGTGGCCAAAGAAAACCTCGGGATTCTGCCCGCGCTGCTGGCCGGTTCTTCCCTGCTGATTGACTACTCGCTCACGGTGGCGGTGAGTGTGGCTGCCGGGATTGCCGCCCTCACCTCGGCTTTCCCGGCGCTTTATGAGCACAAGCTGGCCCTCAGTCTTCTTTCCGTTCTGATTATCCTGACAGCCAACCTGCGCGGGGTGCGGGAGTCAGCGGCCCTGTTCGCCGGGCCGACCTACCTGTTCATCCTCTCGGCCTACACGCTGGTCATCGGCGGGCTGGTGATGTATGCCCTGGGCAAGGCCGGGCCGGTGGAAACTGCCCCGGCGGCTGCGGCCAGCCCGGAATGGACTCTTGCTGTGACGTTCCTGGTGTTGCGCGCCTTTGCCTCCGGCTGCGCGGCGCTGACCGGAATAGAAGCGGTGGCCACTGGTGTGCAAGTTTTCCAGAAGCCGGTGGCCCGCAACGCCTCCATCACGCTTTACATCCTGGCTGCGATGCTGGGCACTCTCTTTGTCGGCATTACTATTCTAGCTGTGCTCTACAATGTTTCCGCCGCCGAGGGCGAAACCGTGCTCTCGCAACTCAGCCGGATCATCTTCGGCACCGGCCCCATCTACTACACCATTCAGGGCTCGACCATGCTCATCCTGATTCTGGCCGCCAACACCAGCTTCACCGGCTTTCCCCGGCTGGCCTCGATGATGGCCTCGGACCGCTTTCTGCCCCGCCAGCTCGCCAACCTGGGCGACCGGCTGGTGTTTTCCAACGGGATCGTCGTCCTGAGCGGGGCGGCCACCATCATGCTCATCCTCTTCGACGCCGACGTCCACAAACTGATTCCGCTTTACATGGTGGGGGTGTTCACCGCCTTCACGCTCTCGCAGGCAGGCATGGTGATTTACTGGCGGCGGAATAAGGGACCGGGTTCGACCCGCTCGGCCATCATCAATGCCGTCGGCGCCACCGCAACCGGAGTGGTCCTGATTATCGTTGCGATGGTGAAATTCACCCAGGGCGCTTGGATGATTATGGCCGCCATACCCCTGTTGGTGACCGTCTGCTGGCGCATTCGCCGCCACTACTTCACCGCCGCCCGCGACCTCTCGCTGGCCGATTACGACCAGCCGAGCACACTGCTCCACACCGCCATCGTGCCGGTGGCCGGCATGAACAAGATGGTGCTGGCGGCGGTGGAATACGCCCGCTCGATTTCCAAGGATGTCATTGCCGTTACGGTCAACCTCAATGACGAGGACCCGGAAGAGTTGATGGACCGCTGGCAGGCCTGGGTGCCGGACGTCCCGCTGGTGGTTCTGGAAACCCCCTACCGCGCTATCCACCGCCCGCTGCTGCGGTTCATTGATGAGGTGGAAGACTGGCGCGACGACGATGTGGTCACTGTTGTCATCCCGGAATTTGTCACCAGCCACTGGTGGCACCAACTCCTGCACAACCAGACCAGCCTGTTCATCAAAGCGGCGCTGCTCTTCAAGCCCGGCATCGTCGTCACCAGCGTGCCGCACCACCTGAGGAAGTAACCATGGACTTTGGCCCCGAGCGCAAAAAAAGCATCCGGAAGCGGCTCGAACCCATTCTGGCCGGGTTCGACCCGGAGTTGAAGTTCATCACGGTCTTTCTGGATTCGGGGCGCAAGAACCTGGCCGTGGTGGCGGAAAAGGACGACCACCCGCTGGTGCTGCGGCTCGACTTTCTGCGCTACGTCTCGATGCCCGACAACGAGATTCGCCACTCGCTGGCCGAGCAACTGGCCCGCCGCAACCTGAAACTCACCCCGCCGCCGCCCAAACCCTGACAGACTACCGCGCCTCCCGCCCTCGTGCTAAAATCTTCTTTTCTGGAATGGGCGGTTAGCTCAGTTGGTAGAGCATCCCGCTTACACCGGGAAGGTCGTCCGTTCAAGTCGGACACCGCCCACCATAGTCGGCCTTACGCGGAGACGTAGTTCAGCTGGTTAGAACGCTGCCCTGTCACGGCAGAGGTCGCGGGTTCGAGTCCCGTCGTCTCCGCCATTTTTTCCTGCTTCCCCCCCGGGTGTTGCGGGTTTCCCTCGACTACGCTCGGGACAGGCGAGTCCCACCTGCCCTCCGTAGCCTGCCTCCCGCAGGCAGGCCTTGGCGTAGGAGGGTCGTCTCCGCCATTTTTCCTGTCGGCCTACTGATCCCCTCTCTGGTCCAGCCCACAGGCCCCTGCCTGTGGTGCCATATTCCCGGTGGCGGGGGCCACCGGGCTGGACAGTTCTTCATGCATGCGGGTCGCGGCCTGCCTGCCGCCTTTTTTGTCATCCCGAGCGAAGTCGAGGGATCTGCTTTTTCTGAGGGGGAGTTGCAACCAATTATCCCCTTGGAGCGGCGACATTCCTGCTTGTCCTGAGCAATGTCGAAGGGTCTGCCATTAAATTTTCCGACAGGAAAGGCCGCAGACAAGACCCACGCAAAATGAGCGGGGTGAAATGTCTGCGCCACCGACTTGTGTAGAGGAGGGCCTGTGCCCTCCGTAGCCTGCCTGCGGCAGGCAGGCCTTGGCGTAGGAGGGTCGTCTCCGCCATTTTTTCTAGGAACCTTCCTCCGCAGCCAGAACCTCTTGGTTGACCTCGTAGAAGGTAGGCGGTTCGTAGGTCCATC
>CBDUYQ010000144.1:0-4109 GCA_965371475.1 uncultured bacterium | reverse complement strand
TTGCCAAAACTTAACCTCAAGTTACTGCGTCCCGGACGGTGGCCGGTGTCCGCTTCCGAAACCCCCCTCGCCAAACCGAACACTCCACTGTGCCAACATCCACCCCGGCCGCGCTAAACCCCGAATTTGCAGCAACCTCCTTCCCGGCTGAATGGCAATGACATTGCTCACATACTTACACTTGCACCCAGAATCTGAGGAGGAACCAGAGCGCCATGAGGGCCTTTGACAAAACCATTCGGAGCCTCTTGAAGTGGTCTGCGCTTTTGATTGCTGCTTTTCTGCTGCTGGGCTTTGCCGGACCTCCCTTGCTCAAGGAGTATGCTGGCGCCCTCGGAGTACCGCCGGAGCCACCCAAGCTCCCTGCCAAACCCCTCACAGCCCGGTTCGATACAACAGAGGAAGATATAACCTTTCAAAACGAAGGGGCCACTCTTTCCGGCACACTGATCCTTCCCCATACGCCGGGGCCGCACCCGGCCGTAATCGTTCTGGGTGGCTCCGGCTGGAAGTACCGATGGCAGATACGCTTCGTCGCCGAAAAATTCGCCCCGCGCGGCATCGCCACCCTGGTCTTCGACAAGAGAAGCTATGGAAAATCCACTGGCGACCCGCTCTACTCCTTTCACACCGTCGCCCGTGACGCCATTGCCGCGGTTCACAAACTGCAACAGCACCCGGAAATCGACGCCAGACAAATCGGACTCTACGGGGTAAGCCGCGGCGGCTGGCATGCCCCCCTGGCCGCCTCCCTTTCAAAGGATGTCGCCTTTCTCCTGCTTTTCGTCGCCCCGTCGGTTTCCCCGGAGCAGCAGGAGGCCCACCGCATCGAACACACCATGCGCGCCGACGGCTTCTCGGAAGCAGACATTCGCCGGGCGGTGGAACTCAAATTGGCGGCTGTCGCGTATAGCTTTGGAGAAAGAGACCTGGAAAGCTACCGCACCCTGCGCCGCGCTGCCGAGAAAGAAGAGTGGTTTTCCTATGTGGTTTCGGGTAACGCCCGCGAAAAACGCCGGGGGATTCGGAAAAACCATGCGGCCAAGTGGGTCCGCTTGAATATGCGCTATGACCCGGTCCCCGCCATCGAAACATTACAGGCGCCCGTGCTGGCGCTCTTCGGCGAACTGGACCGCAATGTTCTACCCGCCGTCAATGTTCCTCTCTGGGAGCAGGCCCTGCAGCGCGGCGGCCACCGCGACTATCAACTGGTCGTCGTTCCCCGCGCCAACCACGGCCTCCGCCTGGCTACCACGGGCGGCCGCAATGAACCGCGCGGTCCGGTCTCACCGCAAGTCTGGCCTACCGTTTTCGCCTGGCTCGCCGAACACGTCTCCCGGAAGGACTGATTTCCCGCCCCCCGGTTTTCGCTTACTCTCAAATTAAGACTCCGGAAGAGATTTCCGGTAGAATGTCCCGGGGCAAATTTCACGTGGGAGGAAAATCATGTTGAAACGGTTAGTTGTCTCTACGCTATTTCTCTGTCTGGTTACTACTGTCGCCCTGGGGCAGTCCGCCCCCAAATTTGATTTCTACGAACGCGGGCCCTACCAGGAAGGCATCCCCCGGCCCGAGGAGATTCTCGGCTACGCCATCGGCGTCCGCCACAGCTACCACTACCAAATGGTGGACTACATCCAGGCCCTCGACCAGGCCAGCCCCAGAGTGACGGTCATCGAATACGGAACATCGTACGAAGGCCGGAAGCTTCACCTGGTCCTCATCAGTTCCGAAGCTAACATCCAGAAGCTGGAAGAACTGCGCGCGGCAACCGAGAAACTCACCGACCCCCGGACCATCGCCAATGACGCCGAACTCAGCAGCCTGCTGGCTTCCACACCCGCCACCGTTTGGCTCAACTTTGCCAACGACGGCAATGAGTCCGCGGCTTTTGAAACCGGGATGCAGATTTCCTACCAACTGGCTGCCGGCGAGGACGAGACCACCCGCAAAATTCGCGACCAGGTCATTACCATCGTCAACCCGGCGCACAACCCGGAATCGCACGACCGTTTTGTGACCTGGTACCGCGCCGTCACCACCGGCCCGGGCGGCAACCCCGACCCCAACGCCGCCGAACACGGCCGCGACTGGCTGATGGACACCAATGACACCCATTTTCACGTTGACCCCAACCGCGACGCCATCATCCTGAGCCAGCAGGTAACCCGCGCCGCCGTGAAGCAGATTCAGCATTGGAATCCGCAAGTTTTCATAGACCACCACGGCAACCCACCCACTTTTTTCTTCCCGCCGGTCGCCAAGCCGGTGAACGAAAACTTTCCCGCGAGTGCGCGCAAGTGGGAGTCCACCTTCGGAAGAGCCATCGGCGCAGAGTTTGACCGCTTCGGCTGGCCCTACATGAACCGTGAAACTTATGATTTGCACTACCCCGGCTACTTCGACAGCTACCCTTCCTTCAACGGCGCCATCGGCATGACCTTTGAAACCGACGGGGGCGGCAGCCAGGGACTGCAACTCGAACGCGCCGACGGCACCCACTCCACCCTGCGCGGCGCCATCGCCAAGCACTACTCCGGCAGCATGGCGGTGCTGACGGCCTCGGCCAGCGACCGCGAAACTCTTCTGCGCGACTTCTACAACTTCCGCAAAGTCGGCATGGACGAAGCCCTACAGGGGCCAGCCCGGCAGTACGTTTTGCTGGAAGGCAACCACCCTTCCCGCGCCGCGGCCCTGGTGGACCTGCTCCGGCAGCACAGGATTGAAGTCAGCCGCTCCACCCGGGACTTCTCCTCGCGCCGGACGCACAACTATTTCTCCAACGATGTCGGGCCGCACAACTTTCCCGCTGGCTCCTATGTCATTCCTGCCAGCCAGCCGCAGAAACGGCTGCTCACAGCCCTTTTGGAAAAAGAAGCCACGCTCAACGACGACTTCGTAGCCGTCGCCCGGGCCCGCATGGCCCGCAACAAAGAACTGGGCAAAGGCGCCGGCAAGGAACGTATCGGCTTCTACGACATGACCGCCTGGAACCTCGCGCTGGCCTTTGGCGTTGAGGCCTACTGGACCGAAGACGTCGCACCCAATACCGAGCCCGTCACCGGAACCATCAATCTGCCCAGCGGCGTCCTGGGCGGCCGCGCTAACCACGCCTACCTCTATAAGCCGGACTCGAACGCGGCCCTCCGGCTCACCGCGCAACTCTTCAAGGAAGATTTCAATTTGCTGGTTACGCGCGCCGAGCTGAAAGTAGAGGGAGAAACTTTCCCGCCCGGAACCATCTTCGCGCGGGTCACACGGAACAAGGACACCCTGCACGACCGCATCCGCGAGCTGGCGGAAGAGACCGGGGTGCAGGTCTGGGCCACGGACTCCTCCTGGACCGTCGAGGGCCTTTCGCTCGGCACGCGCCAAGCCGTCGATCTCAAGGCGCCCAAGGTCGCTATCGCCTCCTATCAACCCACCAACGGCCGCGCCTTCGGCCACCTCTGGTTCTACTTCGAGAAGATGATCGAGTACCCTTTCACCTCCATCCGCACCGACCGCCTCGGGTCCATCGACTTGAGCAAGTACGACGTCATCATCCTCCCCGAAGGTTCCCCCCGCGGCTACGAGCGCCGCTTGGGCAAGAACGGCATCAAAAACCTGAAGCAGTGGGTCCAGAACGGCGGCGTCTTCATCGGCTTCAAAGGCGGGGCCGCCTTCGCCACCGGGAAGGATGTCGAACTGACCAGTTCACACCTCTACGGCCAGCCCCTCTCCGATAAAGCCAAGAAGGAAATGAGCAAGGAAGAAGCCGCGAAGATCGAAGCAGAGGTGTTCCGCACGCCCGGCGCCATGCTGCGCGCCCAGCTCAACCAGGCCCACTTCCTCACTTACGGCTACGAAGGCGAAACTGTCGTCCTGCACAACACCAGCTACCTCTTCACACCCTCGGAAGAAGGCACCAACGTCGCCACCTACGCCGAAGAAAACCCGCGCATCACCGGCTTCATGTGGGAGGATACCGAAAGCAGAATCCCCGGCACCGCCTACCTGATTGACGAAAACGTCGGGCGCGGCCACGCCATCCTGTTCGCCGACGACCCGCTCTTCCGCCTGCTCTTTCCGAACCTCGAACGGCTCTTCACCAACGCCGTCTTCCTGGC
>CBDUYQ010000143.1:0-4152 GCA_965371475.1 uncultured bacterium | reverse complement strand
TTCGACTTCGATCGGCTGGAGGAAGGCTTGGGCTCTCTCAAGCTTCACCTGCAGGAGTCGCTCGAGGGTTTGAGAGAGGGTCTGCACCACGGTCTGGGACCTGGCTCCGATCTCCACCTGAAGTTAGAGGACCTCAAGCGGGAACTCCACGAAGAAATCGAGAGAGAGATTCGGGAAAAGATCGAAGGTACGAGCCGCTCCCTTCGTCTGCGGCGGATCTAGTCTTCGGACGAAAACCTTAAGACGCCGGTTCGACCACGACCTTGGCGGCGGGCACTTCCAGCCGGAGCAGTCCGCCGTCTTCGTCTAACCAAATGAGCACCCGGTTGTCGGTGGTGATGACCACCAGCCGGCGCGCCAGAACGCTCTTCCCGTTCACCTGTACGGTGTCCGTCCCCTTTGATTCAATAGTGGCCGTGCCGGGCTGAATGCTTTGCGGAATAAAGACCGGAAAAGTCTGCACACCCCGCTTTCGGAAATCGTAGAGCCGGGCAAACAGGGCGAAGTGGTGGAAAACGTTGTTGTCGAGCACGGCCACGCGCCCGGTGTTGAAATGGAACTCCTGACGGTCTTCCTGTCCGCTTTCCAGCGGGTAGGTGGCCACCGCCTTGCCGCCTTCAAACTGCACGCGGACGTAAATCTTTTTGGGTTTCTCCATGCGCCATTCATAGGAGAGCGGTTCGCCGGCCGGCGTGAGGGTCATGCTGGTGTTCTGCTCGATCCGGGCGCCACCGATGTTTATCTGGATGTCGGCCACCGCTTCCAGGTTTGCGCCGACGCGCCGGATGCGGTAACGCTCCGTGCCGAGGGCCTGACCGTCTGCGGTGATGCGCAGCACCCCTTTCTGTTCGCCGTCCTTTTGTGCGGACAAGGCCGGCGCAGCGGCAAAAGTCACGAGCAGTCCGAGGGTCAGCAGCCCCAGGCTGTTAGTGTTCACACTTGTAAGCATTGCAGTATTTCCTCCACTACGTTGGCGGGATCCAGGGCGCTGGAATCGACCCGGAAATCGGCTTGTTCATAAAAAGGACGGCGCTGCCGGTAGAGTTCCTGAAACTGGGCCGTGTCCTGGAAGAGCGGCCGGCCGTTCTGTCCTTCGCAGCGTCGTTGCAACTCCTCCAGCGGACAGTCGAGCCATACGGTGGCGCCGTTGGCGTCTTGCACCAGTTTGCTGTTTTCCGGCTGGGCTGTGGTTCCGCCACCCAAGGCAATCACGGATGGGCGCTCTGCCGTGGCGGCCAGGACCTCTTCGAGCGCGGCGCGTTCGTACTGCCGGAAGGCGGCTTCGCCCTCGTCGGCAAAAAGTTGGCTGATGCGGCGCTGCTGCCGGGCTGCAATGGTTTCGTCGAGGTCGGTAAAGGTCCAGCCCAGTTGCCCGGCTACGCGGTGGCCGATGGTGGTTTTGCCTGCACCCATAAATCCGAGAAGGAATACACGCTGCCGTTTGGGGACCGGCTCAGAAATCATCGTGGTTAGTTTGTCCGGTTCGTAGCTGAACTTACTGCTTACGAATACGGATTGTACCACTGAAGGAGGTGGCCCGCACCAGGGCCGCGCCGCTCTGGGTGGTGCCCGTCAGGCTGTTCTGGAAGCGGCGCTTGGGCAGGCGGCCGTGGGAGCGTGACTTGAGCGGGAACTCGCTGGTCACCTCGCCCTGCATGGCGTTGGCGGAAAGTTCGAACGAAGCATTCGCCGGCAGCCGGAGTTCGATCAGGCCTTCGTTGTTGTTGAACTCGTAGGTCCCGGCGTACTTGAGGCCGCCGGTGTAGTAGATGTCGCCGGAGGTCGTGCTGGCGGTGAGGTAGTGGACCGCACAATCAGTGAACCGGACGGTCCCGCTGATGGTTTCCGCTTCCACGCGCCCGGCGCAGCGCTCGGCGCGGATGCTGCCGTTGAGGGTCTTGATCGAGGTGTGACCGGAAAGGTTGCGGAGAGACACAGAGGCGGTGACGGTGTTGATGTTGACGTCTTCGCTGAAATTTTCGATGTCCAGCGTTCCGGTCTTGAGTTCCACTTCAATGTGGATGTTGGCCGGGGCCCAGATTTCATAGTCCACCGCGCGTTCGCTGGCCGGGGCGGAAGCCTGCAGCAGGTGAGTGTGGATGTGGATGCGGCTGGCCGGCCGCTCGAAGTGCGCTTCCACCGCGCGGGAATGGGGCCGGGCAACCACGCGGACCTGCATCTTGTCCCAGCCGTGGAGCTTTACCTTTCCGTGGAGGTTGCGGACCTCTACGATGGTGTCAGCCGTGGCGGGGAAGGTCTTTTCAATCTGCTGGGCGCTGGCCGCCGGAGAAACCAGCAGGGCCGCGGCCAGAAGGGTAAGTCCGAAAACCGTGAGCTTGTGGCGCATTACTCCCCGTATTCCTGCCAGGTAAGTTCGGTCATGGTTTGCAGCACGGCGGCCTTCTGCCGGTAGAGGCGGTTGAGTTCATCTTGCACCAGCATGTCACCGGGGTTTTTCGCCAGGGCGAGCCGGGTGTTTTCGATGGCACGGTCCACGGTGTTCATCGGACGTTCGACCATGTCAATCATGTCATCGGGTACCCGCGCGCTTTCGTCCATGACGGCCCGCTGCACCTGGGTCAGGTGAATTTGGTAACGGGTAGAGTAATCGGCGTCGGAAACCATTTCACCCCGGGCGATTTCCATCGGGGTAACCAGGGGGAAGTCGGTTAGAGAGCTTGAGGGTTGCGGCCCGACCAGCCCCAGCCCCAGCACCAGCAGCAGTCCGGCAAAGCCGGAAGCCAGCACCGGTTGCGGGAGCATCAGCCAGCGTTCCACCCAGGACTCTTCCTGCCAGAGCGCCTCTTGGCGCGCCTGCACCCGGATTTTGTGCCAGAGCGAGGTGCGGGGCTCGTGTGTGGGCAGGTGGTGGGCTTCCCGTGCGACGGCGTCAAGGTCGTGCAGGAGGTTGCGGCAGGAGGCGCAACCGTAGATATGTTCAAAGGCCTTCGGGTCACGCTCCCCTTCCAGCACACTACCGGCGTGGGGGTAGAACTCTTCGCAACTCATAGTCGTGATGCCAGCTTCCTGCGGCAGAAGGTTCAGATCCAGCGCGCGGGCTTCAATGTTCTGCCAGAGTTCGGGCCGGGGCTCGAAAGCGGGCAGGGAAGCGGCGGAGGAGGAGATAGCCTTGAGGTCTTCCATCAGGGCCTGGCACTGAGAGCAGGCAGAGAGGTGCGCAGAGGCTACAGGGAGGTTCTCCCCTTCGAGCAGACCGTTGGCGTTGGCGGAAAACTCCTCGCAGCTGATGGCGGCCACCTGCGGCAGCAGGTTCAACTCCTGTGCGCGGGCTTCGATGCTCTGCCAGAGTTCGGGCCGGGGCTCGTGTGCGGGCAGGGAAGCGGCAGCGGAGGAGATAGCCCGGAGGTCTTCCATCAGGGCTTGGCACTGAGAGCAGGCAGAGAGGTGCCGAGAGGCTTCGGAGCGGGTTTCGCCCTCCAGCAGCCCTCCGGCCAGGTTGCGGAATTCGTTACAGTTGATCATCAGTTGCTTCGCGTCTCTTCCCGGTTCCCCCGGTCGTTTCGTACGTCCTTCTCAGTCTAAGTTCTCAGTGGGCAGAGGGCAAGCTGCGGCCCTGGAGCCTCACTCCTTATGATGGCAAAACCGCTATTTTGTTTGCCTGGCACCGGTTTTTCTTTTCCTCTGGGCCAGCAGATCGCGAATCCGCAGCCGCGCTTTGTGGAGTTGGGATTTCGAGTTCCCGATGGAGCAGCCCATCATCTCGGCAATCTCGTTATGTTCATATCCTTCAACATCATGCAGCAGGAATACCATGCGGTAGCCGGGGGGCAGCTCGGCGATGGACTCCTCCAGGGTAATCCGGTCGAGCGTCCCGGCCAGGTTGAGGTCCTTCACGCCTACGTCCCGTTTGGGGCCGTCGCCGCCCTCGTCGGTCTCGATGGTTTCGTCCAGGGAGACCATCGGCAGCTTCTTCTTCCGCAGTTGCATCAGGACGACGTTGACCGAGAGCCGGTGCAGCCAGGTCGAGAAGCGCGACTCCCCCCGGAAGGTGTGGATCTTCCGGAAGAGTTGCAGGAAGGCCTCCTGGGTCAGGTCCTCGGCCTCGGGGGGCTTGTGGACCATGCGCAGGCAGATGGAATACACCCGGCCCTTATGCATGTGGTAGAGCTGCTCGAAGGCCTTGGGGTCGCC
>CBDUYQ010000142.1:0-4206 GCA_965371475.1 uncultured bacterium | reverse complement strand
ACCAGTAAAATGACACAACACGCACTTCGTATAAACGTTAAGGTACGCGATCCGCGGCACGCATCATTCATGGCCGCGCTCGCCCCACAGCTTCTGCACCAGCCGGGCGGTGTCGGGCGCGTAGCCGGCGTAGTGGTTGTTGGCAAAGGCAAAGACGGTTGTGCCACGTTGCCGGATTCCGCGCAGCATATCCACCCACTCACGCAGGTCCTCGGTACGGTCCACCAAAGTCTGGTTCCAGACTTTGGTCTGCTCCTCCATCTTCTTCCAGTCGCCCAGCCAGCGGACGTAGGTGAAGTCGGTGGTGACGGGGTCCATCTTCTCGATCAGGTCTTTCGGGTGCAGCATCCAGGGATGGGCCACCAACGCCAGCGCCACCCGCTGTTCGCGGAGCAGATCGAGCAGCGGCGGCTTGAACCAGTACTTGTTGCGCAGGTCGAGGGCAAAGCGGTAGGCCCGGGGCAGCCTTTCCAGAAAAGGCCCGAGCCGGTCGAGAAATTCTTCAACATTATTGAACGCTTTCTTGTTGAAGTAGGGGAACTGAAACAGCAGCGGGCCAATCTTTTCGCCCAGCGGGTCGATGGCGGCGAGGAACTCCCACAGCTCCCTTTCACAGTCCTGCAAAACTTTTTCGTGTGTGATGGTGCGCGGGACTTTCAGCGCAAAGATGAAACCTTCCGGGGTCTTCTCGTTCCAGCCTTCGATGGTGCGCGGGTTGGGAACGCGGTAGAAGGTGCTGTCCACCTCGACCGTGTCGAACTCCTGGGCGTAATGCCGGATGGCTTCGCCCGGCGCAAGCCCTTCCGGGTAGAACGTACCTTCCCACCCCGCGGCAGTAAACGCGGCGGTCCCGAGCCGAATCGCTGGCTCTCCTCGCACAGTCTCCCCCGAAGCCCGGCGCTACCGGGCTTGCGATCAACGCGTTACAGCGTAGTAAATCACATAGAACCAAGAAAACAGGCCATGCACAATCGCCCAGAGGATGGATTGGTTCGCGCCCCAGGAAATCGCAATGGCCAGAGCGGTTCCAAAACCAATCCCCGCCCGGGTCGCTTCGTTTCGATAATGCACTCCATTCATGGCTTCCCTCCAAGCGTTTGTGGAGATTGGGAATCTTACCCTGCAGCAGACTCGATTTCTTTGAGCCGCGCCATCCCCCGGCGGATGTGCGGAATGGTAATCGATCCGCCGACCACCAGCCCGACGTTGAACACCTCCAGAAACTCCTCTCGTACGACCCCTTCCTGGTGACAGCGCTCGATGTGGTAGGTGATGCAGTCGTCGCAGCGCAGCACCAGCGAGGCCACCAGCCCGAGCATCTCTTTGGTCTTGCCGCCGAGCGCGCCCGGCTCATAGGCCTGGTGGTCGAGAGCGAAGAAACGCTTGAGGCCGAGGTGGCCGCTGCCGAGGATCTCTTCATTCATCTGCTGGCGGAATTCGTGCCACTCGGCCATCGTCTGTCCGGTTGTCTCTGCCATTGTCCCTCCTGGGTTATCCCCCAATCGGAAACATCTTCGCATGCCTGCCGCCGGGGGAAAAGCACTTGTTCCTCCGGCGCGAAGGCGGCATAATGAGAGCCTGTCCGGGGAGTTGCTGACAGAGCAATAACGAGGGAATCCATAGCATGGGCAAGAGTTTGAGAATAAGGGTCTTTTTCCTGCTGGCCATTATACTTTCCTTTCCTTTTACCAGCGAGGGCGCCAAGAGTCAGTTCTACGCCCTGCTGATTCCCGCCGGCAACCCCGAGAGCCAAACCCTCCTGATGGAGTTCAAAGTCAACGACCAGATCCAACTCTACGCCCTCGGCAACAACGCGCTCAACACCCCGATTAACAAGAAACAGTACGAACGCCTGCCCGTCATCCCCTTTACCGATGTCTATTCTTTCACGATTACCAGCGGCCGGATGAAAGTGGTAACCCGCAGCCGGGGAGAAACCTCCGGCCTGCCGATGAAGTTCAAAGCCTGGCCCCGGCGGAACCCGAAAACGCTCACACCCGGCAAGATGGTCAAGGGCATCCTGCTCACCGGCAAGGACGCCAACAACAGACGCAAGCACCGCAGCACGCTGCAACCCGGCGTGACGGTATTCGTTTACCCCACCCGGCCCGGGGAGGACTCCATCGCCTATGCCGTTACCCAGGTCAAGAATACCCAGCAGGCCTATGAAGAGTTTTCCGAAAAATATTCCAACAGCAGCCACATGGTGGGGGCGCGGAAGTTTCTCGGCGCGGCCTACCTCCGTCACGCCGAAGAGAACCTGGGCCGGTACGAAGCTGCTCTCCAGGAGAAAACCTCCGGCTTCGCACAACTGGCGGAAACGCGAAGCTGGTTCGACCGCATACAGCCACTGAACGTCGAGGTGCTGGGTGCCGCCCCCTTTGCCAAACGCCTCACCACCCGGGAAACGGAACTCCAGGCAAAGTTCCGCCGGGCCCGCGAATTGATGGAAGCGGCGGAGTTCACACAGGCTGTGGATACCTTTGCACCCATCGAGCATTTCCGCCCGGAGTATCCCGAACTCGACACCGAACTCAACACCATCCGCGACGCGGCGGCCGCCCACTACCTGCGCCGGGCGGAAACCCTGAACAACCAGGAAAAGTTTGACGATGCGCTCGAACAGGTGAAGCTGGCGGAAATCTGGAAAGCGGACGACGCTATCCCCGCCCTGCGCAAAAAAATTACTGAAGGCCGCACCGCCTACGAGCAACGGGTGGAAATCAACAACGCTTTGGAAGCTACCAATGCCGCCATGCGCGCCAAGGACTTCCTCGGCGCCTTCGTGGCGCTCCGCCCGGTGGCGCTCCGCTACCCGGCGGACAGGGACTTGCAGGAGAGGCTCCTCGCCGTGCAGAATACCCTGCGCACCGACCTGCTGGCCCGCAGCGAAGAAATCGAATCAACCTATACTCCGATCAAGCCGGGCGACGTCGCGGGCGAAACCCAGGTGCTCAACCACTACCGCGGCCTGGCCGGACTGGCGGAAACCAACCCCAACGACACTGACATTATGTTCTGGCGCGACACCATGGGCGACTACCTGGCCACCTACTACCACCTCCGGGCCAAAAATATGGTCCCGGCCAATGACCCCGGCGCGCTGGCCTACGCTTTCCTGCACCAGGCCTACACGCTCGCGCTGGATGGCGCCAAGGGAACCATCGAAGAACTGCCCCTCTGGCAGCCCCGGGTGGAAAACAACCTGCGGCTGCGGCTCGACCTGACCGTGCAGGACAGCACCCCGGAACTGAACGCCCTCGCCGTCGCCAGCCAGTTGCGGCGGCTGATCGCCATCGGCATGCAGAAAGCCGACCTGCCCCACCTGGAAATTCTGGGCGCGCGTCGCGTCGGCGCTCCCCCGCCGGGCGGGAACGTCCTGGAGTTGAGGCTCGACCTTTCGCGTTCCTCCGTTAGTGACGTTTCCCAAACCGAACCGGTGCGTTCGGAGTACGGCGCCGGCACACGGCAAATTCTCAACCCCGCCTGGCAGCAGGCCAAGGCCGAACACGACAACGCCACCGAAAAGTACAACCAACTGCGGGCGCAGTCCACCCAGCGTATGAAAAAACAGCAACGGGAAGCGCACCAACGCGCCCTGCGCGACGCGCTCTCAGCCATGAATGCCGCCAAGCAAACCCTTGACACCACTCCGGTGTACGCCCAGGAAGAGGACGTCCGCTCCTACCAGTTCTCGCGGAACAAAATCACCCGCACGGCGGTCATCGAACTGACCTACCAGTGGATCAGCCAGGGTGTGGTGCTCGATACCGACATTGTCCGGCGCCAGGAATCGGCTGAAGGCGTCGAGATCACCGGCGTCGAGCGCGACGACAAGAACGATCACCGCAACCAGACGGCCAACCTGCCCGACCAGGCCACCATGCGCGGGCGTGTGTTACGCGTACTGCAGGACTCGCTGGCCCAGAGGTTCATCGCCTACCTCGACACCTTCATCGCGCAGGACCAGACCCGGGCCCGGCAACTCGCCCAGCAAAACAGCCCGTTACGCGCCGCCGAATACTACTTCCGCTACCTGTTCAACAGCCGTCCCACCGACCCGCAGCGCCGGGAAGCCATCGAGTTTCTGGAAAAACAGTTCAACCTGGTCACCCTCGACAACTGGCTGGCGCTCAACACCAAAGCCACCGTCAACCAGGCCGCTCGTCCCTAGCCCGCCTCACATTTGTCATCCTGAGCGAAGGC
>CBDUYQ010000141.1:0-4210 GCA_965371475.1 uncultured bacterium | reverse complement strand
GCGGCGCTCGAGTCAGCTGTGGTATTACCGTAAAGCCCTTGCGACGGTTGCTGCGGCGGGGGACGAGTCAAGGAATTCGTTGTGCTGACGGATGCAGCGCCGGACGGAAGCGTCAAAACCGCCGGTTCCAGCCGGAAGGCGGCAGTGCTTCCCTGGATAGTTGCAGGGGTTGGGGCAGTGGTTGCCGGAGTTCCAGACGAGACGTTCTCCAGCCGGGCCATCAACTCCGCCAGCCGTTGCTGCAGGTAACGCACTTCCTGTATAAGCTGATTGATTTCCTCGGGCTTGGAAGTGTCAACATCGGGTTCGTCGATTGCAGCAAGAGAAAAACCGTGGGCGGAAGGCACGGAAAAGAGGGTAAGGGTCAAGGTGAAAACAAGCTGGACTTTTAGTCGCATGGTGATTGCCGGAGCAGAACGCTCTGTTCCGTAACTCCTCTCCCCCATCTTTTCTCCCCCCTTATATGCAACTCAGTTGCAAGTAGATTATTACTCTATTCCATCCCTGCCTGTCAAGAGTTGTAGTGAAATTCCTGTTGCAACACAGTTGCAACTAAATGCAACTACCTGCAACATCGGCCAATCTGACGGAAAGGTTTAGGGTTTTATGTCCGGCAGTTTGTGCAGTATCCGCCCATCTCCACCCGGGTAATGGAAATGTGGAACTGGCACTCCTTTTGAATCTGCTCTTTGAGCTGGTCGAAGAGGTAGCTTTCGAACTCCATCACCTTCCCGCAGCGGAAACAGGCCATGTGGATGTGGTCGCGCTTGGGGTGGCGCTCATAGTAGTGTCCGTCACCCTGCAGGTGCAGCAGGTCGAGTTCGTCCACCAGCCCGTGCCGCTTGAGCAGTTGCAGGGTGCGGTAAACCGTGACCCGGTTGATGCTGGCATCAATCTTCTGCGCTTTCCGCAGGATCTGCCCGGCGTCCATGTGGCGCTTGGCGGTTTCAATAATTTTCAGGATGGCACGGCGCTGGCGGGTCATGCGCACGCCCCGCGACATCAACTCCGCCTGGAGTGCGCCCGGCGATTCGGTTTTCGGCATCGGCATGGCGATTACCCAGAGTGTTCTTTCTTCAAATTACCGTGCAGGATGGTGCAGGTCAAGAGAGCGGCACTAAAGGATTAACCGGAGGTCTTGGTTTGGAGGGGCTGGCGGGGGCGGCATCCGGCTGCCCAGACTGTTTCATCCCCTTTACGTAGTCTTCGATTTCCGCCAGCAAAGCCGGAACGATCTCCTCTTCGCTCACCCGCCGGACGGACTCGCCGTCGCGGTAGATGACGCCGTTGCCCCGCCCTGCCGCCACGCCCACGTGGGCGTGAGCGGCCTCGCCGGGGCCGTTGACCGCGCAGCCCATCACCGCCACGTTGATGGGTTCACGGATGTGAGCGACCTTCTCTTCGATTTCACCGACAATCTTGAAAAGGTCAACTTCCAGCCGGCCGCAGGTGGGACAAGCGATAATGTTGGGTCCGCGGGAACGGATATCGAGCGCCTTCAGAATTTCAAATCCCACCCGGACCTCTTCCGTGGGGTCGGTGGCAAGGGAAACACGAATGGTATCGCCAATGCCTTCCGCCAGCAGCATCCCCAACCCGACAGAGGACTTGATAGTCCCGGTAAATGAACTGCCCGCTTCCGTAATCCCCAAGTGGAAGGGATAGTCCACTTGCGGGGCCAGCAACCGGTAAGCATCGACGGTCAACTGCACATGTGAGGCCTTAAGCGAGATGATGGTCTCTTGAAAACCCAGGTCTTCCAGGATGTGGATGTGGTCGAGCGCGCTTTCCACCATGGCCTCGGCCGTGGGGTAGCCGTACTTTTCCAGCAACCGGCGCTCCAGCGAGCCCGCATTGACTCCAATCCGAATCGGCACCTTGCAGGCTTCGGCCTTGCGCACCACTTCCCTGACCTTGTCCGCGTCGCCGATGTTGCCGGGGTTAAGACGTAACTTGGCGATCCCCGCATCCAGGGCTTCCAGCGCCAGCCGGTGCTGGAAATGGATGTCGGCGCAGTGAGGTACCTCCGGCGTCTGCTTCACAATTTCCTGGAGTGCGCGGGCGGCTTCCGGGTCGGGCACGGCCAGCCGAGCCAGTTCACAGCCGGCAATCGCCATGGCGCGAATCTGTGCGACGGTGGCTTCCACGTCGCGGGTGTCGGTCTTGGTCATTGACTGAACCAGGACAGGGGCTTCGCCGCCGATGGTGTGGGGACCGACCTTTACCGGGCGGGATTTTCTGCGAGGCCGCTTGTTTTCAAGCATAGGCTGGGTTCGTGGCTGCCCTTGGGATATTTACCGGAAGAAGTACCGCATGATGTCGTTATACATGACCACCACAAAAAGCAGCATCATCACCAGGAAACCGAACTGGAGGAATCGCTCTTTGAGTTGCAGGCTCAGGTCGCGGCGGATCAACCCTTCGACAGCAAACAGTGTGATGTGCCCGCCGTCGAGAATCGGAATTGGCAGAAGGTTCAACACCCCCAGGTTGATGCTGATCAAAGCCATCAGTTCAATCAACCGCGGCAGGCCCAGCTGGAATGCCTGGCCAGCCAGCATGGTAATACCTATCGGCCCCTGTACCGCGCCCATACTGGCGTTTCCGGTTACCAGCCGCGAGAGCAGCATACCCAATTGCCGGACAAAGGCCAGGTTGTCCTCAATAGCTTGCCGGAAGGCGGCCGCCGGGCCCAGTTGTGTGTTGATCATGCGCGGCCCGATGCCGACGCCGAGGTAGTAACGGTTATCGCGCTTCACCGCCTGCGTCTCTACTGTGAGCGTTTCTTCCCCGCGCCTGATGCTTAGGGTTACGGAGGCGCCTTCTTTGTTCTGAAGGTAGTCAATAAACCCGCGGGCGCCCAGCCGAGTCGTGTCAGCTCCATCCAGGGCGGCAATTTCATCGCCGGGTTGCAGGCCGGCTTCGGCCGCGGGCATGCCCGGCTCCACCGAAGTAATAACTATGGGGTTATAGGGGAGCCAGCCGATGTTGAACGGATCGTCTATCGACTCCCTTTGCTCCGGCAGCACGACAAAACTCAGACGCTCGTCCCCGCGAGCTACCACAACCGACAGAGGGTTGTTCCCCGTCAGTACCGTTTCAATTAACGCGGCTTCCCAGGTGGGGTCCTTCGCTTCCCCTATTTCAACTATACGGTCGCCGGGCTGTATCCCAACCTGTTCTGCGGGTGATTCCGCAGCGACGGCATAGATGACCGCCTCTTCATTCAAGAAAAGTGTTTTCTGGTAGGTGAACTGATAGAGGCCAAAGAGAAGCAGAACAGCAGCAACGATATTCACCAGCGGGCCGGCGAAGGCGATGATGGAGCGCTGCCAGCGCGGCTTGGAGTGGAATTCATCCGGCGCGCCCTCTCGATCTTCAAAGATGTTCTCACCGGCCATCTTGACGTAGCCGCCCAGCGGGAAGGCGCGGACGCAATAGTCGGTGTCGCCGCGCTTGTAGCCGAAGAGCCGGGGGCCGAAACCTACCGAGAAGGACAGAACCCGTACCCCGAAAAATCGTGCCGCCACGAAATGGCCCCACTCGTGGACAATAACCATCAGGCCCAGTACGCCGAGGCCGATTACGATGTAAAAAATGTTCACTTTCTCCGTTTCCTCTTCCTTGCCGTCATCCGTTCCAGAATAGTTTCGGCATAAATTCGCGCCCGTTTATCACAGTCTAGCACGTCGTCTATGCTGTGCAAGGCCATCGGGGTGGAGGCTTCCAGCACCCGTTCGATGACCTCCGGTATCTGGAGAAATCTAATCCGTTTCTCCAGAAACGCCCCCACAGCTACCTCATCGGCGGCATTCAGAATACAAGGAGCCGAGCCGCCCGCCTCCAGCGCCTGCCGCGCCAGCCCCAGACAGGGGAACTTTTTTTCGTCTGGCGGCCGGAAGTCGAGCCTCTTCAGCGCGACCAAATCCAGCCCCGGAGTATTAGATGGCAGACGGTCAGGAAAAGTTAGCGCATATTGGAGCGGGACGCGCATATCCGGCGGGGCGAGTTGCGCCATGGTCGAACCGTCCACGAACTCCACCAGCGAGTGGACGATTGCCTGGGGGTGGATCACCACCTCCACCTGCTCCGAGTTCAGGCCGAAGAGCCAACGGGCTTCAATCAGCTCCAACCCCTTGTTCATCAGCGTGGCGGAATCCACCGTGATGCGCCTTCCCATCTTCCACTGCGGGTGGTTGAGCGCCTGCTT
>CBDUYQ010000140.1:0-4223 GCA_965371475.1 uncultured bacterium | reverse complement strand
ATGGCCAAACTCGACGGCCCCACCAAGGGAAAGGTCATCCCGGTGCTGATGCCGCGCGCGCTGTGGTTCTTCCGCTGGAGCGCCCTGGTGACGGTGCTGGCCGGCATTTACTACTGGGTCATGATCATCCTCGGCGGCGAACCCCCTACGGCGGAAGGGTCGCTGCGGATGAAAACCACGGGCCTGTGGCTGGTAATCGTGGCCGTGTTCTGGGTCATAAACATGGTTGCCGCCAAGCAACCCGCCACCAGGAAAAACGGCTGGGTCTTCGCCGCCATCAACACGGTCATCATCCTCGTGATGAGCTACGTGATGCTCCACTTCCTCGCCTACGAGGGCATGAGCAGCCGCGCGATGTCGATTGCCATCGGCGGCGGCATGGGCACGTTCATGCTGTTCAACGTCTGGGGCATCATCTGGCCGGCGCAGAAGAAGATCATCGCCTGGACCGAAGCCAACGCCAAGGACGGCACCGCCATGCCGGACGAGTCCAAAGCGCTGGCCCGCAGCGCCTTCCTCGCCTCCCGCGCCAACACCTGGATGTCGTTGCCGATGCTCTGGTTGATGGGGGCGGCGCAGCACTACGCCATGTTCGTGCAGTAGCAACACTTTTTTGTTCGACAGCAGCGGCGGCTACTTACACAGTGGCCGCCGCTTTTTTCATCAGGCCTACAGGCCAATTTGGCGCCCAAACTGACCAGTGTTTTGCTTATACTGGCGGGGAAGCAAAAAGCTCGGAGGCATGTCATGGCCCGAAAGAAACCCGATCCGGAAATTACCCTGCTGCTTAAAATCATCGACCAGGCTTTTGACAAGCAGGCCTGGCACGGCACAACGTTGCGGGGTTCCCTGCGCGGCGTTACGGCCAAGCAGGCGCTCTGGCGGCCCGGCAAGGACCGTCCCAATATCTGGAAGTACGCGCTCCACGCCGCCTACTGGAAGTGCATGGTCCGGCGCAGGCTGACAGGAGACCCGGAAGTAAAGTTCCCCCGCTCGGGCAGCAACTTTCCTCAACTGCCCGCTAAACCCAATGACGCCGCCTGGAAAAAAGACATCCAGCTATTGCAACAAGAACATGCGCTGCTGCGGGCCACCATCGCAGCGCTTCCCCCAGCCAAACTCTATTCCCGCTCCTACAATTCGCGCTACACCAACGCCGTCCACATCTACGGCATCTCCTCGCACGACCTCTACCACGCCGGGCAGATACAACTCCTGAAACGGCTCCAGAAACGGACGGGCAAACAGAAACGATAACCGGCTAGCTTTGGCGATTGACGATGGTGGTCTTCCAGGCGGACTCCAGCCGGTAGGTCACCCCGCGCCAGGTGAACCGCCTCGTAAAAAGCGAAGCCAGAAAATTCCCCGCAAGCAGAAAGGGCGTGAGCGGCAATAACAGCGTCGGACTCCACCATCGCTGCTGCAACTCTTCCCGGTGCGCCGGGACCATAAGCTGCACCGCCGCCAGCCAGTAGACCCCCTTGGCCGCCATCAGTCCGGAAACAGCGGCTAGCGTGACCAGCACCTGCAGGGAGCCGAGGGGATCGCCGGACAAAGTGAATCCCGCCAGTACCCATCCAAAGAGAAACACGCCCAGGTAGAAAACCAGCAGCAGGGTTCCCGCCAGCCAGGTTCCCGTCTCATAAACCCGCATCAAAGTAATCTGCCGCGTGCCCCAAGCCAAAAAACCCGGCCAGGTGGTGGGGTGGTGCGTCGCCACCAGACACCCCGGCACGAAGACACTCTCCTTCCCCGCCTCGCGCAAAGCGCGGCTCAGCATAAGGTCGTCGCTGATGCACCCGGCCCAGTACCGCGGCACGTCAGCTTCTTGAAAAGTCTCACGCCGGAGCGCCGTACCGCCTCCCCAGCAGAGCCGCCGGCTGCCTTCCCACATGAAGTACGCCCCGGTCAGCAGGTTCCACGCCGACTGCACCCCGGAGAGGAAATTCCCATCGGGGATGTACCAGCGGAACGTGGTCGCGGCCCCCACGCTCGGATATTGCAAAGGAGCCACCAGCCTCCGCACCCACCCTGCATCCGGGCGGCCGTCGGAGTCGGCAAACACCAGCGCCTCGGTTTCCGGGCGGGCGGCCTTCACTCCGGCTTCCAGGTTGTTGACCTTCTCCCCGCGCCCTTCCGGCAGCCCGGCTACGATGACCCGCGCGGGTTTCGCCGTCTCCGCCACAAGTTTGCCGCACACAGCAAAGGCCGGGTCGGACTCCTCCGCGACGACAAACAGGACCTCAAGGTCCGGGTAGTCCTGCTCCAGCAAGGCGCGCAGGTTGAGTTCCAGACCCGGGTCGAGCCCCTTGCAGGGACAGACAAGGCTGGCAGGCGGCGCGTAACCAGGTTGCGGGCGGGCAAGTTCCTCCCGGACGTACCGCAAAAAGCTCTGCCCCTGCCGCAGGGCAATCAGGCTGTACAGCACAAGCAGGCTGGCCAGCAAAAAGAAAATCGTCATGACCATAGCGTGCCGAGTCTATCCGGCAGAGCTGGAATTGCCAACCGGCTCCCGGCCTACGTCAACCCCAATAACGGCAACAACAACATCAGCAGACCCATCAACAGGACGAACCCCAGCACGTCCAGCCAGAGTCCGGCCCGGACCATCTGCGTAATTCGTATCCGCCCTGACCCGTACATGATGGCATTGGGCGGGGTGGAAACCGGGAGCATAAAGGCCAGGCTGCACCCGAGCGTCGCGCCAATGGCCGGCGGCACAGGAGAAACACCTGCTGCCTGCGCCACCGCAATCGTCACCGGAACCAGCATGCTGGCCGTGGCTGTGTTCGACGCTACTTCCGTAAAGAACGTCGCGAAGAGTGCGGCAGCGGCGGTCACCACCCATACGTTGGCCTGCCCCTCGCCCCCCAGCAGACTGCGGGCCAGCCTTTCTGCCAGCCCGGTCGAATACATCAGCCCTCCCAGACTCAAGCCCCCGCCGAAAAGGAGTATCGTCCCCCAGTCAATCTTCACAGCGTCGCGCCACTGCAACGCGCCGCGCAGGGGTCTCCAATCAACCGGCAGCAGAAACAGCAGCGACGCCGCCAGAATTGCTACCGCACCTTCCTGCAAGTGAGCGGCCAGCAGCTTGTAGAGGTCACTTTCAATTCCCCGGGTAAGCGCCACAAACCCCGGCACGACCCAAAGGACCACAGCCGTCAGGAAAGCAACCAGCGTAAAGGTCTGCGCCCGGCCCCAGGAAGGGATACCTTCCTCCAGTTTGCCCAGGACTGTCTCCATCCCTTCTAACCGCCGGGCCGGTGCCGGGTGGAGGTAGCGCATCAGCAACGCCAGCAGCACAAACATAGCCAGCGCAATGGGGATGCCGACCATCATCCAGTCAAAAAAGGGAATCCTTTTGTCCGCCAGTGTATCCAGCATCCCCAACCCAATAAGGTTGGGAGGCGTGCCAATGGGCGTCGCCAGCCCGCCGAGCGAACAGGCGTAGGCCGTAAGCAACATCAACCCGGTGGAAAAACTCCGCCCGGCCCGTTGCAACTCTTCGCTGCCCCCGGCGTGCAACCCCTCCAGCGTGTCGCTGATGCCGATAACAATCGGAAACAACATGGCGACAGTGGCGGTGTTGGAAATCCACATCGAAAGCAGCAGCGCGACGCCCCCCACTGCCAGGCGAATCCGTTCCGGCGACTGCCCGATGGCGGGGGAACGCAGGATGGCCACCGCCACGCGGCGGTCAAGTCCGTTGACCGTCATCCCGCGAGCCAGCAGAAATCCGCCCAAAAAAACAAAGATGACCGGGTGCGCGAACGGAGCGAACAACTCGTGGGCCGTGCCGATGCCCAGGAGTACACAGAGCGATGGCCCCAAAAGCGCAGTAACGGGTATCGGTATCGCCTCAGTGACCCAATAGACCAGCACCAGCAGGAGGACGGCGCTCAGCCTGCGCTCATCACTCGGAAAATCAGACAGCAGAAAATACGCCAGCACGGCCGCCAGCGGTCCCAGAAAAAGACCCATCCGGCCACGCCACAGCTCGAAGCGTTCTTCCGCTTGCGAGAGTTTCTCTTGAGGATGTACCACAGCCCTGTCACTCTAGCCCTACCGGAGCGTCCCGGCAATGGCAGAATGGCTGGCAGGACGGGAGAACTAGGCGTTACTGCGGCAGGACGCCGGGGCGGGCTTCCTTGTTGCGGTGGGTGGCCCGCCTCTCCGCCGAGGCCAGTTGCACCTGCACGGAAAGTTTGGGCTCGAAGGCGTGC
>CBDUYQ010000139.1:0-4234 GCA_965371475.1 uncultured bacterium | reverse complement strand
CCGAGATGAAACCGCCCGAGGGCAGCTACCACGCCTACCTCGAACTTCACATCGAGCAGGGCGGCACGCTCGACGCGCGCAACATCCCCCTGGGTATCGTGGAAGGCATCGTCGGTATCCACGAATTCCGCGGCGTGGTCGAAGGCTTCTCCAACCACGCCGGCACCACGCCGATGGACATGCGGCAGGACGCCCTGCTGACCGCCGCGAAGATAGTCCAGGCGGTGCGCGAAATCGTTACCGCGGAGCCGGGCCGTCAGGTGGGCACGGTCGGAAAGATGAAGGTCGAGCCCGGCGCTCCCAACGTCATCCCCGCCCGCGCCGAGTTTACAATTGAGTTACGCGACCTCTCCATGGAAAAAATTGACACTCTGGCCAATGAAATCGAAGAGCGGGCACACGCGCTGGCCGAAGCCGACGGCACTACCTTTACCATGGAACACATCGCTTCCTACGAGCCCGCGCTCTCCAACCGCATGATCCGCTTTCACATCCAGAAGGCCGCCGAAGGGATGCGCTCGCCCGCGCTGGTCATGCCCAGCGGCGCCGGCCACGACGCGCAGTACATGGCCCGTATCGCCCCCATGGGCATGATCTTCATCCCCAGCCGCGACGGCATCAGCCACTCGCCGGAAGAGTACAGCCGCCCGGAAAACATCGCCTGCGGCTGCGAGGCGCTCTACCGCACCATCCTACGGCTCGACAAGGTCAACCGCATCCTCTAATCGCTTTTCATTATTTGACGGGCACGTCTAATTGCCAGAAAAGGAAGGCAAAATTATCGGAGGCGTCGTCGATGCGTTTGCTGGTCGGGGTGCCGCCGCCGGAGTGGCCTCCCTTGGTGTCGTAGTGCAGCAGGATGGGCCGCGTGCCTCCCTGCGCCGATTGCATTAAGGCAGCCATCTTGCGTGCATGGAGTGGGGCCACCCGGGTATCCGAGTCGCCGGTGACAAACATGATGGCCGGGTAGTCCGTCCCGGGCTTCACGTTGTGGTAGGGCGAGTACTTGTGGATGTACTCGAACTGTTCGGGGTCTTTCGAGGAACCGTATTCAGGAATCCAGAACCGAGCCACCAGAAACTGGTGATACCGGACCATGTCGAGCAACGGCACCGCGCAAATCACCGCCTGGAACAGGTCGGGCCGTTGGGTGAAGGCTGCTCCCACCAGCAGCCCGCCGTTGCTGCCGCCCGCGATGGCAAGTTTCTTCGGATTGGTGTAGTTGTTTGCAATCAACCATTCTGCGGCCGAATGGAAGTCATCAAACACGTTCTGTTTGTTGCCGAACATGCCGGCTTGGTGCCATTCTTCGCCGAATTCGCCGCCGCCGCGCAAATTTGGCAGGGCATAGACGCCGCCCTGCTCCACCCAGGCAACGGCGGTCGAAGAAAAGCTCGGCCGCCGGCTGATGTTGAACCCACCGTAGCCGGTCAGGTAGGTGGGGTTTCGCCCGTTCAACTCCAGGCCCTTTTTATGCACCAGGAACATCGGGATCCTGGTTCCGTCCTTCGAGTCATACCAGACTTGGCTGACTTCGATGGAATCGCTGTCGATTTCCACCGGTGAGCGGAACCAGATGTCCTGCTCGCCGCTCTCTGTGTTGTAACGGAACGTGGTCCGGGGAATGTGGAACGAGCTGAAGGAATAAAAGGCCTCTTTACTCGACCAGCGGCCTGAAGGAGCGCCCGCCGTGCCCAGCGAGGGCAACTTGACTTCCCCGAGGGACTGGCCCGTCGCCGAGACGACCTTGATTTCCGTGTTCACCTCGCGCATGTAATTGAGAAAAAGTTTCCCGCCAGCCAGACTCATCCCGCTCAGGACGGCCTTCTTGTTTTCGGGGACGATCTCGCGCCAGTTGCGCCGCGCGGGATTTCGTAAATCAATACGCAACACACGCCAGTTGGGCGCGTTCCAGTTGGTCCGGACAAAAAGCGTATTGCCTCCGATGCTCCCGCTAAATTTCCCGTCGATTCCTTTAATAACGGGTACCAGGGGTCCGCCCCGCGCGACATCCTGAACGTAAATTTCCTTCGGAGCCGAAGACCCCTGCAATATGTGAACCAGCAGATATTTCCCGTCCTCGGAAAGGCCGCCGAACATGATCATCTCCGGGCCCAGGTCTTTCCCGAAAATCAGTTTGTCCTTTGAATGGCTGGATCCCATCGGGTGGAACATAAGCCGGGGACCTTCTTCCTGGGTAAACCGAGTGTAATAGAAACCGCTCTTGTCGGGTTTCAGAGAAACCCCGAAGTAGCGCGATCGCTCCAGTACATCCGGCAGTTCGTTTCCGGTTTCGACTTCGCGCCAGTGGATTTCCACTTCGTCCTCGCCGCCCTGCCGCACCCCGTAGCCGAAAAGCTTGCCGTCCTCGGAAACTTCCAGCAGGCTTACCGAGGTGCGGTTGTCTTCGCTCATCCCGTGCGGATCCAGCAGAACCTTCTCTTCCCCGCCGAAGCCGTCGCGGTAGTAATAGACCGTCAACTCCTGGTCGGCGGATCGTTTGGAATAGAAGTAACGGCCCTTCCGAATCGTCGGCGAACCCTGCGAGTCAATCTTCAAAAGTTCTGTGAACCGCTGCTTCAGTTTCTCCCGCCCGCGCACTTTCCGAAGCAGGGAATCGGTGTACCTGTTTTGCGCGTCAATCCACGTTCGCGTTTCCGGCGCCTCCTGGTCTTCGAGCCAGCGGTACGGGTCGGTAATTTCCACGCCGTGCAGCGTGTCGGTAACGTTTTCCACCTGCGTCGCAGGCGGCGTTTGCGTGCAGGCGGTAAGCAGGAGGGCAAGGGCAAGGGCAAGGATGAGGAGTGGCGACAGAAATCCGAAATGGGCGCGAAGCCTGTTACCCTTCCGAAACAAAGAAGACATGTTTCCCCCAGAAGTCATGAGTTTTGAATATCCGGCAGGGTACGGCATGTCATAGCATAGAGCAGCCCCCGACCGGCAACCGGCCACATTCTCTACGGTTTTGGGCCGGGGCGCAAGTCCAAACTTGAGTCAGCCTCGGCGTGTTACAGGCGCGAGAGGCACTCCTTCTCGCAGTTGACCGGGCTGTTGGGGAAGAACGAGCAGGCCTTGATGTCGGTCGCCTGCACGCTGCCGAAACCGGCCTCGGCGGTTTCCGCGTACTCGACGACTACGGTGGCCCGCTTCTTCTTTTCCGGGCAGACGACCCGGCGCTTATGCACTCCCGTTCCCCAGCGGGTCAGGGTGACGAAAAGCACACCCCAGCACAAAATTACCGCTCCTATAGTTACCCCATGGACGAGTTCCATAGCAGCCTCCTTCCCCCCACGTCCCTTTCAGGACAAGCCGCCAGTGACCGGGCCTCTACCCTAAAGGCTACGCCTCGCGCCAGCCCAATGCAAGCAAAACCACAGAGCGCCGTCGCTGGCTCCGTGGGAACCGGGAGATGTCTCTGCGCCTGCCTGCCGCAGGCAGGTCCCTGTGGTTAAATTTCATTCGCTGTACAATTGGGCGTCATGGAAGGTTACGTCAAAACCGTCTATCTCGGGCTGGGGTCGAACCTCGGAGAACGGGAAGACTTCATCGAGAAGGCACTGGCCGCATTGGAAGAGGTGGAAGTTCGGGTCGTGCAGCGCTCGCCGCTATATGAAACCGCTCCGGTGGGAACCACCGCCGGGCGCTGGTTTTTGAACTGCGTGGTCGAGGCGGAAACCGAACTGATGCCGCTCGGGTTGCTCCGCCGCACACAGAAAATCGAGCGGCAACTGGGCCGCCGCCCTCCCACCGCGCCGCAACCTCTGGGCCGCACCATTGACATCGATATTCTTCTCTTCGGCTCCGGCACGGTCAACCATCCCGAACTTGTCATCCCGCACCCGGCGCTACCCGGGCGGCGCTTCGTGCTCGAGCCTCTCCAGACAATAGCGCCCGGGCTGCGCCACCCGGTCACGCGTCTTTCGTCAGCAGAAATGCTCGGGGCTCTTGGGCCCACCCCCGCCGTCCGCCGCTGGCAAAGACAGGTACCAAACCTGTCATCCTGAGAGAGTCCGCCTGCCTGCCGCTTGTCCCGAGCGCAGTCGAGGGGCAGGCAGGCCATGGCGGACGAAGCGAAGGATCTCTCGGCGTCCTGCTCTCCCGGAGAGATTCTTCAGCCCCCAAACTGCGGGGGCTTCAGAATGACAGTGTCCAGGCGGCGGCGTATTAACGGCGGCGCATCAGCGGCTGGACTTTGCTGGTGGTAACGCCTGCCTTCCGCAACTTGCTGAAGTGC
>CBDUYQ010000138.1:0-4236 GCA_965371475.1 uncultured bacterium | reverse complement strand
GCATGGAAACGGTGAGCGCACCGAGCTGCCTGGGGTTGTTGCGGATGGCCAGCCGCGAGAGTGCTCCCAGGACTACGGGAGAGTCCCAAAGTTTGTCGAGCAGCCGGGGAGAATGGCGAAAGAGAGGAACGTACTGTTCGAGAAAGATGCTGATGCCGCCGAAGAAAATTTTATCCAGGCTGACGTTTTCCTCGTCGGTGAGGGTGGGGGTGTAAAACGGAATCAGGCGGACGTCGTGGCCCTGCCGCAGGAGTTCCACCGCCAGGGCATTGTCGCGGATGCAGGTGCCGCAATACATCCCGGCGGTGCCGGCGGTGATGAGGTCAATCTTCATTGCGCGTGGATGGCAAGCGCGCTCTGGAAGGCGCGGCGGGCGTAAAGGTGGTCGAAGAGGTTGCCTTCGTGGGGCTGGTCCCAGCGGACCTGCTGGGTGGGGATAGGGCCGAGGTTGAGCCGTCCGATGCGGCTGGAGGTGGCCAGCCGGTGGATAAACTTCGGGTTCTCGGTAATGGCCGAGACCACCAGCGTATGGCCGAACTGCCCGGGCATATTGGCTTCATCGGTTTCCACCACGCTGGCAAAGGGGAACAGAAACTCACAGTTGGCCAGAGGGTGTTTCGGCGAGTCGCACTGGACGACGGTGGGCAGGACGTAGGAGCAGCCTTCAAACGTGGCCAGCCGCCCGCCTTCGCGGTACCGCGAAGTGACTTCGCGCGCGCCCGGTTCCCGCAGGCCGTCGTCCACCCATTGCGACAGGACCTCGGCAACCTTCGGGTTGGCGAAGGGCGCGATTTGCGCCTGTTCGTCTTCGGCGCTGCGGGGCTCGATGGCGGCGAGGCGTTCGGCCAGCGCCTCTGCGATTTCTTTGCCGTGCCGGGGGACCCAGACGCCGGAAGCGTTGACGCAGGAGCGTCCGCCGTTGGAGACAACCGAGTCCACAAGGATGTCGAGATACTTTTCCCAATTGTCGATGCAGTCTTCGCCGATGACCACTTTGCTGTAGCCGGGCCCGTGGAGTTCGATGCGCGGGTCCCGCGCCCAGCCCTTTATCGTTGCCGCGTCGCCGAAGAACATCCCCCGGCCGCACAGGCGCAGGATTTCATTGGCCCCGGCGTGGTCGGTGGGGTAGTAGGCGAAGATTTCTTTTGGCACCCCAGCGCGGAGGAATGCCTGGACCATGCGGTACGGGGTCCAGGGTTCTGCGCTGCCGGGCTTGAGCACCAGCGGAGTTTTCAGAGCTACGGCGGGGGCCCAGAGCGAATGCACACCGGGCGAGTTGCTGGGCAGCACCACGCCGAACAGATCGGTGCGGGGAAAGAAGCTGAGCGGTTGCCCTGCCACTTCGCCGAAGCCGCCGTCGAGGACGCGCAAGTCAAGTTGGCGGGTGAGTCCCGCTATGACCTCTTCGGTCTGAGCGAGAGCGGTGCGGATTTTTTCCAGGTTCTTGCGGGCCATGACAAAGGGGAGCCCGGTGGTGGCGGAAACCTGTTCGATGTAGTCCTGCGGGGCCTGTTCGGCCTCGCCCAGCGGCAGAGTGTCTTCGGCAAAATGCCTGGCGGCTTGGACGCTCAAGGCAATCAGGCCGGCGTGGGTCAGGCCGTCGAGGGCGGCGCGGTAGCTTTCCGGCCGGAGGAGGTCACGGCGGATCAGGCCGGAGTTGGCCTGGCTGACTTCGACGAAGGTTTCCCCGGTCCGGTAGTGGGGAATCCGGACGGTGGCCAGGCTCCGGTACGGGGCGCCTTTTCGCAGCAGGGGTATGTGGAGCACGCGGTCCTCTTTTCTCCTGTGCCGTGAGGCTTCAGTACACTCCCTCGGTGACGGCGGTTTCCAGCGCGGCAAACGGGCGGACGTTGCGCACGCCGTCCCAGGGATAGGTTTCGCAGGGCGGCTCGCGCTCGGCCTGGTCGCGTTCCAGAAAGCGCGGCATAAAGAACTCGCGGGTCAGGGTGGTGAGCATGACGCGGCCGGTCTGGCCGTACCCGACTTTTTGATCGGGCTGGCCGGGGTCCACCACTTCCAGATGGGCGCGCGGCTGCGGCGGGTAGTAAATGATGGCGAAGTTGTCCTTGGGGTCGAAGGGTTTGTGGACCGCCAGTCCCATCAGCGTGTTGCCGTAGGTGGCGGCGAAGTAAGCGCCTTCGAGCAACTCCTCACGGGCGAAGCGGTGGAACTGCGGAGTCATCTCGGTGCCGCCGCAAAAGACGCCGGTGATCCCGGCTTTCTTGAGAGAAATCTTTTCGCACAGCGCCTCCAGCAGTTTGGGTGTGGCAAACAGGCAGCGGATGTTGGGGTGGGCGCGCAGGATGGTCAGCGCCTGGTCGATGACGTGCTGCTTGTAGCGCTCGGCCTCTTCGATCTCTTTCCGCTTAATCAGTTTGATGACCCAGCGGGGGTCGAGGTCGAGGCCGAAACAGATGCCGCCGCGGTGCTGCGCCAGGTGCTCGATGGCCAGCCGGAGCCGCCGGGGGCCGCTGGGGCCGAGCATGAGCCAGTCCGACCCGGGGGGGAAGAATTCGTCCGGCAGGGTGTCGCTGAAGGCTTCGTAGTCGATACGGAAGTCTTCAATACTGATGCGGGATTTGGGAACGCCGGTGGAGCCGCCGGTTTCAAAGGTACAAATAGGCCGGTCAGCGTAGGCCTTGGGGACCCAGCGGCGGACCGGGCCGCCGCGCAGCCACTCGCCGTCGAAGAAACCGAAGCGGGCGAGGTCATCATAGCCCAGGACTTCTTTGCTGGGATCCCAGTCGAGTTGGGCGGCGTACTCCAGCCAGAAGGGGCAGCCGGTGGCGGGGTCGAAATGCCAGGTAACTATCTCGCGCACCCACTCGTCCAATCTGTTTCGGGAGGCTGCCGCCCTGTCCTTAATCGCCGTTTCAATAGTAGAATCCATGTTTGCCTTCTGTTGGTAAGACGGTGTTGGGGCGTAACACGTTTCGGCGGTTCGATTGTGTCGCAGGGGTAAGGGGCTGTCAAGAGAACGGCGGCGGGGCGATTCACGGGAGATTTCGGAGAGGGCCAGGGAAAAAATGAGAAACAGGACGGTAGTTTTATTTGCCTTTATAGCGTGTTTGACGTTTTTTTTGATGTTGACACCGGCGCTGCGGGCGCAGACCGTAGGCGGTTCCCTGGGCGGCCAGGTGACCGACGCCACCGGGACCCCGCTGGCCGAAGCGCGGGTGACGCTGATCCACGAGGCCACCCACAAGACCCGCCGGGCCACCACCGAGGAAGCCGGGGAGTTTCTTTTCACCGTATTGCCGCCGGGCCGCTACCGGCTGGAAATCGAGCGGGAGGGTAACCGAACCCATTCACAGCTTATTGTTCTGCAAATCAACCGGCGGGTCTGGGTGGAGGCGCCGTTGCTGGCCGGAACCATCCGGGAGCGGGTGGAAGTAACGGCGGCGAAGAACCTGCTGAAAACCCGTTCCGCTTCGCTCGGTACCGTTATTGAGAACGAGCAAATTACCGGGCTGCCGCTCGATGGAAGAAATTTTTACGAGTTGAGTTTGTTACTGCCCGGCGCGGCGCCAGCCGCACAAGGTTCGGCGGGGTCAACCCGGGGCGATTTTGCCATCCACGTCAACGGCAGCCGCGAGGGGTCGAACCTGTTTCTGCTGGACGGCGTTTACAACGGCGACCCCAAACTCAACGGCGTCGGAGTCCAACCGCCGGTAGATGCCATACGCGAGTTTGAAGTTCTGACCAGCAGCTACGATGCCTCTTTCGGGCGCAACACCGGCGGGCAGATAAACGTGGCGCTCAAGTCCGGCGGCAACCAGTTCCACGGCAGCCTCTACGAGTTTTTCCGTAACGCCGCGCTCGATGCGCGCAATCCGTTTGCGCCCGCCGGAGAGGCCGACGCGCGCAACCAACGCAACCAGTTCGGGTTTTCTCTGGGCGGCCCGATACAGAAGGACAAAACATTTTTCTTCACCGACTACGAAGGGCGGATTCGGCGGGAAGGCATCCCGCGGATTACCAATGTGCCGACGCTGGCGGAACGTTCGGGGGACTTTTCCGCTCTCCACCCCAACCCGGACATCACGCTTTCCTGTCTGGATCCCGTAAACCTCGGCTCGGTTTGCGATCCGGCCACCGCCGACCCGGCCACGTTCTTTCCGGGCTTTCCTTTTGCGGGGAACATTGTTCCCACGAACCGGCAGGATGCCATTGGAGTGGCTATCGCTGCGCTGTACCCCGAGCCGAACCGCTTGACCCCGGGGCAGAACTTTTTCT
>CBDUYQ010000137.1:0-4243 GCA_965371475.1 uncultured bacterium | reverse complement strand
GGCTTCGGGAATTTTCTCGGGCGTGGTGATAATTACAGAAGACCCGCCGCGGTCAAGGAAGTTGATGGCGGCCTCAATCTTCGGGCCCATGCTCCCGGCGGGAAACTGTCCTTCGTCGAGATGCCGCTGCGCCTCCTTAATGGTTAACGTATCCAGCGCCTTTTCCTCCGGCTGGCCAAAATTCACGGCCACCTGCTCGACCCCGGTGGAAACAATAAAAAGTTCCGCACCCAACTGGCTGGCCAACAAACTGGAAGCCCGGTCCTTGTCGATGACGGCTTCGATGCCGAGCAGCTGCACGTCTTCGAGAATCACCGGGATGCCGCCGCCGCCGCAGGAGATAACCACCGCGCCGGTTTCCAAAACTTTCTGGATAGCGAGCAGTTCGACAATCGCCTTGGGTTCGGGCGAGGCCACCACGCGGCGGTACCCGCGGTTGGCGTCTTCGATGATGTCCCAGCCGAGTTCTTCGCGGCGCTTTTCGGCCTCCTCTTTTGTGAAGAACGGCCCCACCGGCTTGGTAGGGTGGCGGAAGGCAGGGTCGCGGCGCGCCACCAATGTCTGGGTAATTATCGTTACCACCGAGCGGCCCATACCGTGGCGGCCGAGTGTGCCTTGCAGGGTCTGTTGCAGCAGGTAGCCGATGCTGCCCTGGGTTTCTGCGCCGCAGATGTCGAGCGGCTGCGGTGGGACCTGGTCGGAGGCGGCTTCCGACCGCAGCAGCGCCGCGCCTACCTGCGGTCCGTTGCCGTGGGTGACAACGACGTAGTAGCCCGCCTGCAGGATGGCCGCCACGCCTTCACAGGTGGGTTGCAGGTTGCGCTTCTGCTCGTCCACCGTGCCGCGCTCGCCCGCCCGGATGAGAGAATTACCTCCGATGGCGACGACCGCAATACGCACGGGAAACCTCAGGCCTGCAAGGCCAGCAGGATGGCCTTCTGGATGTGGAGGCGGTTTTCCGCCTGGTCAAAGACAATCGAGTTGGGCGAGTCCATTACGCCGTCGGTGACTTCGTCACCGCGGTGCGCGGGCAGGCAGTGCATAAACAGCGGATTCGTGCCAGCTTTGGCCATCAGCTCTTCGTTCACCTGAAACGGCCGGAAGATTTTCGCCCGCTCCGCTGTTTCAGCCTCCTGCCCCATACTGGCCCAGACGTCGGTGTAAACCGCGTCGGCGCCTTCCACCGCCTGCACGGGATCACGGGTCAGGAAGACTTCACCGCCCCACTCGCGGGCGGTCTCGATGACACTGGCGTCGGGGTCGTACCCTTCCGGCGTGCCCACGCGTATCTTCACGCCCAGCCGTGCCGCGGCAAAGAGCAGCGAGTGCAGGACGTTGTTGCCATCGCCCAGCCAGGTCAGAGTCTTCCCTTTCAGGTCGCCTTTATGTTCCTGCAGCGTAAGGAAGTCGCCCAACGCCTGACAGGGGTGCTCGAAATCGCAGAGCCCGTTGATGACCGAAGCGGTGCCGTGCTCGGCCAGCTCGACCACACTCTTGTGAGCGAACACGCGGGCCATTACGACATCCGCCCAGCGTGAGAGGTTTTTGGCTACGTCCTTGACCGCTTCGCGCTTGCCCAGGCCGACTTCGTTGGGGCCAAAGTAGAGTGCGTGGCCGCCCAGTTGCACCATGCCGATTTCAAACGTGGCGCGGGTGCGCAGGCTGGGCTTTTCAAACAGCATGGCCATGACCTTGCCGGTGAGTTTGGTGGCGTAGTCAGCCGGGCGGGCTTTGACGCGCGTGGCCAGGTCGAGCAGGTAATGGACCTCCTCCGCTGTGATGTCGGCCAGCCCCAGCAAATGGCCGCCCACCAGCCGCTCCGGACGTGGCAGAGAGGAAAGTGCCGTCTGTGTACTCATCCTTGGTGTCTCCTTACCGAGCGGTGTCTAGGCCCTGGCGGGCGCGGCCACCTTGGCCTGTTTGAGAAAGTCCGCCAGGATGTCCTCGAGGTCGGGCTTGCTGCGCTCCTCCAGTTCATAGGTGACGCGCATGCTGGGCTTGTCGATTTTTATGATGCCGGCCAGGTCAATCGGCGTGGCCACCAGCACGAGGTCGCAGGGCGTGGCCTTGATGGTCTCTTCCAGTTCGCGCCGCTGTTCGTCGCCATAGCCCATGGCGGGCAGGATATCCGTCAGGTGGGAATACTTCTCGAAGGTGGCCTTGATGGAACCGACGGCGTACGGGCGCGGGTCCACCAGTTCGGCGGCGCCGTTTTCCCGTGCCGCCACCACCCCGGCGCCATAGGTCATTTCGCCGTGGGTGAGCGTGGGCCCGTCTTCGATTACCAGAACCTTCTTGCCCTTGATCTTCTCCGGCTCCGGGACGAGGACAATCGAGTCGCCCTCCACCACGATAGCCTTGGGGTTCACGGCGCGGATGTTCTGCCTCACCTTTTCGATGTTCTCCCTGGTGGCGGTGTTGACCTTGTTGATGATGGCCACGTCGGCGCGGCGGAGGTTTTCTTCCCCCGGATAGTAGGCTAGCTCGTGGCCGGGACGGTGCGGGTCTGTCACAACGATTTCCAGTCCGGAACGGTAGAAGGGGGTGTCGTTGTTGCCGCCGTCCCAGAGGACCACGTCGGCTTCCTGCTCGGCCTGCCGGATAATCTTTTCGTAATCGACCCCGGCATAGACTATGGTGCCCATGCGGATGTGCGGTTCGTACTCCTCGCGCTCCTCAATGGTGCAATCGTGCTTGTCCATGTCTTCGAGCGAAGCAAAACGCTGCACCGCCTGCTCCACCAGGTTGCCATAAGGCATGGGGTGGCGAATCACTGCCAGCCGCAACCCCTGGCCGCGCAGAATCTGGGCCACCCGGCGCGAGGTCTGGCTCTTGCCGCAGCCGGTGCGAATCGCGCAAACGGAAAGCAGCGGAACCTTGCACTCGATCTGGGTGTGCTCCGAGGAGAGCAGCCAGAAGTCGGACCCGGCAGCCGCCGCCCGCGAGGCCAGGTTCATGACGCGGCCATAGGGCACGTCGCTGTAGGAGAAGACCACTACCTCGACCTTCTCGTCCCGGATCAGCTTTTCCAGGTCGTCTTCGGGGACAATGGGGATCCCTTCGGGGTAGAGCGACCCGGCCAGTTCCGCCGGGTAGCGGCGGTCGTCGATGCCGGGTATCTGGGTGGCGGTGAAGGCGACAACTTTGTAGCTGTCGTCGGAGCGGAAAAATACGTTGAAATTGTGAAAGTCCCTGCCTGCTGCGCCCAAAATGGCGACGCGTCTCATAAAACCTCCGGTTTAAGTTGGTTGCGGTACACCTGCAAGAAACCAACAGTATAACAAGGCCCAGTGAATCTCCGCCACCGCCCCCGTGCTTGACCGAACCGCCGCAAGCCCCTAATATGTTGAGTTCTAAGAGGTTAGGTGGTTATGAAATTCCGCGACAAACGCGCCCTTATGGAAGCCGACGAGATTGACCGCACCCTGACCCGGCTGGCGACCGAAATCCTCGAGCGGCAGGGGGGCACCAACAACCTCGCGCTGGTCGGCATCCACCGCCGGGGGGTTCCGTTGGCCCGGCGGCTCGCCGAACGCATCGAGAAACAGGAGAAGAAGCCGGTCGAGCTGGCCGAGATTGAGGTCACGCTCTACCGCGACGACCTTTCCACCATCGCCGCCCAGCCGGTGGTCAAAACCCGGGACATCCGTATCGAGGTCACCGGCAAAGACCTCATCCTGGTGGACGACGTGCTCTACACCGGACGCACCATCCGCGCTTCGATGAACGCCCTGTTCGACTACGGCCGCCCGGCGCACATCCAGCTCTGCGTGCTGATTGACCGGGGCTGGCGCGAACTCCCCCTGGAAGCCAACTACACCGGCCGCACCGTGCAAACCAGCGCTAACGAGATTGTCGAAGTGCGTTTGCAGGAAGTGGACGGGGAAGAACAGGTCATGCTGGTTGAAAGGCAGGACAACTGAGCGCGCCTCGGGCCGCTCTGACGAAAAAAGAGGCAACACCCCCATGGACGTTCGGGTAGAAGTTCTTGCCGCTGAAAAACGCATCCGGTCTCACATCCGGCGAACCCCGCTGGAGTTTTCCCCTACCCTCAGCCACGCAGGAGACGCTAGCGTTCACCTGAAACTTGAAAACTTTCAATTGAGCGGCTCGTTCAAGCTGCGGGGCGCGATGAACAAGCTGCTGTCGTTGAGCGACGAGGAGAGATCGCGCGGCGTCGTCACCGCCTCTTCCGGCAACCACGGCGCCGCCTGCGCTTACGCCTTCCAGCAGTTCGGCGTGC
>CBDUYQ010000136.1:0-4330 GCA_965371475.1 uncultured bacterium | reverse complement strand
CAACCAGCTTCTTCGCATCGAAGAACAGCTCGGCGCCACCGCTATCTTCCCCGGCGTCAAAGCCCTGATGATTTCCTAAAATACAAACCGCAATGGCGAAACGACCGAAGCCCGTTGTTCTAACCATCCTCGACGGCTGGGGTTACCGCTCGCAAACCCAAGACAACGCTATCGCGGCGGCGCGGAAACCTGCCTACGACGATCTGTTGCAAAAATTCCCGAACACGCTGGTGCACACCTCCGGCCCCTTTGTCGGACTGCCGGAAGGCCAGATGGGCAACAGCGAGGTCGGGCACCTGAACATCGGCGCCGGCCGGGTGATTCACATGGACATCACACGCATCGGCCGCGCCATCACTTCCGGCGAGTTGTTCCAGGACACGACCTTGCTCAAAGCGATGGAACAGGGCCGGACGAAGCAGCTCCATCTGCTGGGGCTGCTATCCGACGGCGGCGTCCACTCCCACCAGAACAACCTCTATGCCCTGCTCAAGATGGCCAAAGACAACGGCGTTGAACGCTGCTTCGTCCACGCCTTTACCGACGGACGCGACACGCCGCCCGAATCCGGCCAGCACTACCTGCAACAGTTACAGGACAAGATGGATGAAATCGGCGCCGGCAGAATAGCCACTGTCTGCGGGCGCTACTTCGCCATGGACCGCGACAAGCGCTGGCAGCGGACCGAGCGCGCCTACCGCGCCGTGGTCCACGGAGAGGCCGAGCGGACCCATACAGACCCGGTGGTGGCGCTGCGCGAGTCCTACCAGCGCGGCACAACGGATGAGTTCGTCGAGCCCATCGTCCTGCACGATGCTGACGGCCAGCCGCTCACTACCCTGGGAGAGGGTGATGCGGTGCTCTTCTTTAACTTCCGCGCCGACCGCGCCCGGCAACTCTGCCGCGCCATCGCGCAACCGGACTTTACCGATATCGATGACCCCAAACGGCCTGCCTCCGTGCTGCTCACCACCATGACGCAGTACGACAAAACGTTTCAGTGGGCTCATCACGTCTTCGGGCCCGAACACCCGGAGAACATCCTGGCGAATGTCTTTGCCGGTGAAGGGTTGCGCAATCTGCGTGTGGCGGAAACGGAAAAGTATGCGCACGTCACTTACTTCTTTAACGGCGGCATCGAAAAACCCTACGACGGTGAAGAACGCGAGATGGTCCCTTCGCCCAAAGTTCCGACCTACGACCTGCAACCGGAGATGAGCGCCGAGGGTGTGGCCGACGAAATTGTAAAGGCGGTCACAGGGGGCGCCTTCGACGTCATCGTAGCCAACTTCGCCAACGCGGATATGGTGGGCCATTCCGGGCAACTCGAAGCGGCCACTCAGGCTGTGGAGGCGGTGGACCGCTGCCTGAAGCGCATCTACGATGCCATCGTGGAACGCGGAGGCGCATGGCTCATCACCGCCGACCATGGCAACGCGGAGATGATGCGCTCCCCCGACGGCACGCCCCACACCTACCACACCACCAACCCGGTGCCGTTCGTTGTTATCACGCCGGACGCGGGTGTTCGCCTGCGGACCGACGGCGCATTGCAGGACGTGGCCCCCACCGTGCTCGGTCTGCTCGGCCTGCCACAGCCGGAAAAGATGAGCGGAAAAAGCTTGCTAAAGAACTGAACCACTGATGTACACGGATTAACGCAGATAAAATTTTCTTGCTATTATCAGTGTTCATCCGTGTTTATCTGCCTGCCCTGAGCTTGTCGAAGGGTGGTTAATTTTTTATGCCCAATCCGAAAGACACAAAAGTTGTCGCGTGCGTGAAGCACTACTTCGAGTACTGGAACTTCCCCGCCTGGCTGGCCGATGCGCTGCGGGAACGCTACTCGGGCCTGAACGTCGTCCACCTGCCCGGCTACGCCCGCCTGGGCGAAGAGTTGGTTGACGCCGACATCTTCCTCGGCTTTTCGATTCGCCCGGAACAGTTCGCCGGAGCCAAGAAACTGCGGTGGATTCACTCCACCGCCGCCGGAGTGGACCAGTTCATGCGCGGCGACATCCGTAACTCCTCCGTTGTGATTACCAATTCGCGCGGCGTCATGACCCCGCCGATGGCCGAACATACGCTGGGACTGATTCTTGCTCTGACGCGGCGCTTCCCCAGCGCCTTGCGGTATCAGGAAAAGAAGCAGTGGGCGCAAACAGAGATCTGGAATGAGACTCCACAGCCGATGGTGGTGCAGGGCCGCACACTGCTGATTGTCGGCTACGGCGCCATCGGGCAACTGCTGGCCCAACCCGCCTCGGCATTGGGAATGCGAATCGTAGGCATCAAGCGCGACCCAACCAAAGGCGCCGAACATGCAGACGAGATTCTTACTCCCAACCGCTTACTGGAAGCGCTTCCGCGCGCCGACTTCGTGGTGCTGGCCACGCCGGTTACGCCGGCCACCGACGGGGCGTTCGGGCGGGATCAGTTTGCCGCCATGAAGGAAACCGCCTTCTTTTTGAATGTTGGCCGGGGTACGCTGGTGGACACACCGGCACTGATCGAAGCGCTGGAGCGGAAACAGATTGCCGGCGCGGCGCTGGACGTGACAGAACAGGAACCGCTGCCGCCAGAACATCCCCTGTGGTCGGCGCCGAATCTGTTTATTACGCCACACCTTTCGGCGGCATCGGACCAGCTTTGGCAGCGGCAACGGGATTTATTGTTTGACAACATGGACCGCTGGTTCCGGGGAGACCTTCTGCTCAACGTGGTGGACAAGAAGCGCGGTTATTAATCTGAAGGAGCACTTATGAAAAGAATCGAAGTGGTGCAGTACGGCGAGCCGGAGAACATGCGGCTGCGCGAGCGGCCCGATCCCAAGCCGGGACCGGGCGAGGCAGTGGTGAAGGTCAAAGCGGCGGGCATCAACTTTGCCGACATCCTGATGCGGCTGGGGTATTACACCGGGGTGCCCGAACCTCCGTTTTCGCCGGGGCTCGAGGCCAGCGGCGTCATCGAAGCTGTCGGCAAGGATGTCAAGTTGAAAAAGGGCCAGCCGGTGGCTGCCATGACCTTCGGTGGGGCGTACGCAGAAAAGATCTGCCTGCCCGCCGCGCGCCTGATTCCCCTGCCCAAAGACATGGACCTGCTGGAAGCCGCCGCGCTCCCGGTTAACTACCTGACCGCCTACCAGGGACTTTTCCATATGGCAAACCTGCGCAAGGGCGAGCGCTTTCTGGTGCATGCCGCGGCGGGCGGTGTGGGGCTGGCGGCGATACAACTGGCCAAACACATCGGGGCGGAAATCTTTGCCACCGCTTCGGAGGCGAAGCATGGCTTTATCCGCCAGCAGGGCGCCCACCACACCATCGACTACCGTACGCAAGACTTTGAAAAAGAAGTCCGGCGGCTGACCGGGGGCGAGGGCGTGGATGTGATCCTCGACGCCGTGGGCGCGGAGAGCTACCGCAAGGGCTACCGGCTGCTGCGCCACGGCGGGCGGCTGATCTGCTACGGCCTCTCCTCGGCGGTGGACGGGCCCGGGCGTTCCTTCCAGGCATTGATGGCGTGGTGGAACACGCCCAGCTTCAACTCGCTCGACCTGATTGGCAAGAACCGTACCGTAATCGGGTTGCATCTGGGGACACTGGCGCGTTCGCGGCCCGAACTGGTGCAGGAGTGGATTTCCGAAGTCTTGAAACTCTACGGCAAAGGCAAAATCAAGCCGCATGTGGGCAAGACCTTCCCGTTGAAAAAAGCCGCAGAGGCGCACCACTACATCCACGCGCGAAGGAACATCGGGAAAGTGCTGCTGCTGCCCTGAAAGATTCAGCCTGTGAAGTACCTGGAGCGGGGCCAGAGGCCCTCTTCCAAACTGTCTTACTGGGCCAACCGATTATTACCTCAACGGAACTAAATACCCCCGGCGGGCATGGACACGGATCTCTGCCGACTTTCCCTTCCTGTTACCAAATACAAACGGTTTTTCTGCTTCCTCGACCAAGGCCACCTGAATGCGACGGAAAGCGCCGTCGCGGGCGTGCCTAGCCCTTGGGTGCGTAGAAGCCTTCCCGGTGATGGACCTTGTACTTGACCTTCTTTTGGTTCTGATCCACCACCTTCAACTTCTCGCCGTTGGCGGGGTTGACCAGCTCAATCTTGATTTTGTGGAACTTGCCGTCGCGCTTGATGTCGCTAGGACGGATAGCGAGGCTGTACTGGTTGCGCATCACGGTCCCGATCTTGTGGTAAATGTTCGGCAACTCGCCCTGGAAGCGCGGGAAGTAGGCCTGCCCGCCGGACTTGCGGGCCAAATCCTTGAGTTGCGCTTCGGCCAGGTTCAGGGTCATGCGGGGAATGGCGGTATTGTACCCATAGG
>CBDUYQ010000135.1:0-4345 GCA_965371475.1 uncultured bacterium | reverse complement strand
ACCTTCACACTCATCGCTCCGTCATCCCTGCCCTTCCCCGGAAATCAACGCCTTGCCCGCCACTCCATTGAACAGATGCAATGCCGAGGCCGGAACCTCCACCCCCAGCACATCTCCTATGGCTGCCCGGAAGCCCGCTGCCGCCGTCACCGTCATTCGCTGCTCGCCGCAGGTCAAAAATACTACCGTCTCGCTGCCCATCTCCTCGGTGACATAGACCTGCGCCTGCAACACCGGGGGGCCCGGCGCGACCAACTTCGCCTCCTGCGGGCGGAAGCCCAGCACCAGCTTCTGAACTCCGGCAGCCGCCGCAGCCTGCTCCGCACTCAAAGCTATCGACCCGCCCTCGAACCGAAACACCTGCTGCTCCACATGCCCTTCGAGGAAGTTCATCGGCGGCGTCCCCAGGAACCCCGCCACAAAACGGTTGCGCGGTTGGTGATAAAGCTCCAGCGGAGTCCCCACCTGCTGCAACACACCGTCCTTCAGCAAGGCGATGCGGTGCGCCAGGGTCATGGCTTCATCGTGGTCGTGCGTAACGTAAAGGGTGGTCGTGCCCAGCTCGCGCTGCAAATGCTTCAATTCGGCGCGCATGTGCAGCCGCAGCCCGGCGTCCAGGTTCGACAACGGCTCGTCCATCAGGTAGGCCACCGGCTGCCGGACAATCGCCCGTGCCAGCGCCACCCGCTGCCGCTGTCCGCCGGAAAGCTGCCGCGGGGTGCGGTCGAGCAGGTCGTCGATGCCGAGCTTCCCCGCCACCCGCTGGACTTCCCGCGTAATCTCTTCCTTGGTCTTCTTCCGTATGCGCAACGGGTAGGCGATGTTCTCTCCGACGGTCATGTGCGGGTAGAGCGCGTAGTTCTGGAACACCATGGCGACGTCGCGCTCCTGCGGCGGTATGTCATTGACCCGCCGGTCGCCGATGTAAATATCACCACCGGTGGCCTCTTCCAGCCCCGCCACCAACCGCAGCGTGGTGGACTTCCCGCACCCGGAGGGCCCCAGCAGGACCATCATCTCGCCCGGCTCGATTGAAAGCGTCAACTCTTCCAGGGCCGTCACGCCCCCGAACCGCTTAGCCACGTTTTCCAGCCGAATCCGCATCAGCCCTTCACCGCCCCGTAAGACAACCCGCGCACCAGGTGCCGCTGCACCAGCAGCGCAAACACAAACAACGGAATCGCCGCCAGCACCCCGGCCGCACTCATCGCCCCCCACCGTATCTCATATTGCGTAACCTGATTGGCAATCCCCACCGGAAGAGTCAAAGCCGCGTTGGTTTGCGTCAGCACCAGCGCAAACAAAAATTCGTTCCACGCCACTATCAAGCAGAACACCGCCGTGGCCGCCAGCCCGGGCCGGACCAGCGGCAGGATGATGCGGCGGAACGCGCCGAAGGGAGTGTCGCCGTCTATCATGGCTGACTCTTCCAACTCGCGCGGCAGTTCGTCGAAAAACCCTTTCATCATCCAGACCACAAACGGCAGGTTGAAAACCGAGTAGGCCAGCACCAGCGCCAGCCGTGAGTCCACCAAATTGACGCTGCGGAATATCAGGAACAGCGGCATGATGGAAACAATCGGCGGAAACATGCGGGTGGAGAGAATCCAGAACGAAAGGTGATGGTTCAACTGCCACGGCAGCCGGAACCGCGACAGGCTGTAAGCCCCCATCGTGCCCGCCACCAGCGACAGCACCGTGGAACCGCCCGCCACCACCACGCTGTTCCACGTGAGCCGCCCCAGCGAGGTATCGAAGAGGATGCCGCGGAAATGCTCCAACGTGAAATGCGCTGGCCACCACACCGGCGGCATGGCAAACATCTCCGCCTGTGACTTAATCGCCGTGACCGCCAGCCAGTACAGCGGAAAAAGAAAGAACACGGCGCACATCCCCAGAAAAAGGTACTTCCCCATTGTGACCGCTGTAGCCGCCGGTTGGGAGAAAGCCTTCATGCCACCCCCTCCTCTCCCCGCCGCCGCAACAAACGGATATAAATCTGCGAAAGCACCACCGTCACCAGCAGCAACGCCAGCGACATGGCCGCCGCGTAGCCAAAATCAAAGAACCGGAAGGCGGTCTTGTAAATATACAGGCTGATGGTCTCCGTAGCGCCGCCGGGGCCGCCCTGTGTCAGGATGAAAACTTGATCGAAGATGCGCAGCAGGTCCATCGTCCGGAGCAGCACGGCCACCAGAATCGCGGGCCGCAGCAGCGGCAGCGTGATGTGCCGGAAGGTCTGCCACCCGCTCGACCCATCCATGCGCGCGGCCTCGTAAGGCTCCTCGGGAATCGCCTGCAAACCGGCCAGCAGAATCAGAAAGACAAACGGCGTCCACTCCCACACGTCCACCAGAATGATGGAAAGCAACGCAACGGAAGGATCGGCCAGCCAGGTGAGCCGCGTGGTATCCACCCCGAGGAGTTGCAGCGCCCCGTTCAGCACGCCGAAGTTGGGGTTGTAAATCAGCCGCCAGATGACCCCCACCACCACCGGCGGAAGAATCATCGGCAGCAGAAACAGGGAACGCCACAGCCCCCGCGCCCGGATTTGGCTGTCGAGCAGCAACGCCAGGGCCAGCCCCAGTCCGAGTTCCAGCAGCAACGCCCCGCCGGCGAACAACAACGTATGCCAGACCGACTCGTAAAAAAACGAATCGCGGAACAGCCGCAGGAAGTTCGCCGCCCCGGCAAACGTCTCCCCGCCCGGCGTCATCCGGTAGAGGCTGAGCCGGACGATGTAGAAGAGCGGGAAAACCGTGAACGCCAGCAGGAGCAGCATGGCGGGCGCGAGAAACAGCCAGGGAAACAGTTTCGGCCCCACCTGCCAGCGGCGCCGCCGGGACATACTGGCGCCGTCGGCTACAGGTTGCTGGCTTCCGGGTTCCATCGTTCCAGTATCCGGGCAATCTCAGCGTTGGCGCGTGCCAGCGCTTCGCGTGGGGTGTAAATTCCGGCGTTGGCCTGTGAAAGATAGGTGCCGAAGGTGTTCTCAATTTCATTCCAGAGCGGCGTGCGCGGGCGCGGGCGCGAACCCTGCAAGGCTTCGTACTGCACGGAGTAGGCGGGAAAGCGCGCGTTCAGCTCTTCGTCCTCGAAAAGACTCTTACGGGTGGGAGGATTGCCGCGCAGGGCCGAGAGCCGCATCTGCTCGCGCGCGGCGGCCCACACCAGAAAGTCGAAGGCCGCTTGTTGCTTGCGCGAACCACGGGGAATCCCCAGCAACCAGTTGCCGATGGCGGATGCCCCCGGGGCCTTGGCCGACGGCATGGTCGAGTACCCAATCTTCCCCACCACCCTCGACCGCTCCGAATCTTCAAACGTCGGAATCCACGCCGGCCAGTTGATACCCATTACAGCGCTGCCCTGTGCCAGGTGTGCGCCCACCTCATCGGCGTTGAAGTTGACGTAACCGGGCGGGACAATCTCGGCCAGCTCCAGCATGAACTCGAGCGCGGCCAGCGCCTCGGGGCTGTCCACCACCGGGCGGCCTTCCTCGTCGAACATCCGCCCGCCGAAGGCCCAGAGCAGCGGCATGAAGTCCGCCACAATCGGGTTACCCTGCGCGGCCCGCATGACGTACCCGTGCATCTTCTCTTCCGCGCCGATGCGCCGCCCGTGGCTGAGAACCTCTTCCCACGTTTCCGGTTTTGCCAGTCCGTACTTCTCAAACAGGTCTTTGCGGTAGAAGAAGAGCTGGGTATTACCCACATAGGGCAGCGCGAAGAACTCCCCCTTGCCGTATGGGTAGCGGCCGAGGCGAAGGCAGGCTTCCACGAAGTCGTCGTCCGGCCCCGGCAAGCCCTTGGCTTTGTACAACGGTCCCAGGCCAACGAGCCCGTTCATACTGGCCAACCGGGGAAACCAGGGGTCGTCCATCATCACCAGGTCGTACTCGGTGGAAGGGCCGCTCAGCGCCAGCAGCAGCTTTTCAAACAGCGACTGGTAGGGGAACTCAACAATCTCCACCCGGACGCCAAACTGCTCACTGTAATCTTTGGCGGCCTGCTTCAGCCCGTCGGCCTCGACTCCGGCGTTTACGGCAATCAGCAGACGCCCGTCGGCCTCCCCGCCCCCCTGGCAACTCGTCAGGGCAACGGAGACCAGCAACAGCGCAGCCATGCTCAAAAAAACTCTTTGCCTTGGCAGCTTCAATTCCCCGCCCTCTCTGGTTTAATACAGTATGGAAAAGCTCTATGACTTTAGGGCTTTTGGCCACCGGAAACAAGAAGGACGGCGCACATGGATGAAAAAATCCTGTACGGGCTGAACGGCTCCACCACCCAGCCGCTCGAACAGCGGGAAGAGGTCCGGCTGGCCGCGCAAGCCGGGTTCGACCTGCTGG
>CBDUYQ010000134.1:0-4376 GCA_965371475.1 uncultured bacterium | reverse complement strand
TTTCGTGGTACCAGCTCCTGCACATATCTTGCCAAGGCTGCCTCTTTTGGCCTCCGCTCTCCATATAGATGCTGAATGTTTGCCATATGGGTATACAACTGGCTCGTTGGCATTGCGTTTCGAGTATGAGGTCGGTCGCCATATCCAAACTCCAGCGGTCCCCTATCCGCCTCTATCCAGTTCCATATTACGTAATTCGCCAACCACGCGCTGTGCGGCCACTCCGGCGCGATATTCTCGCCGGTACTCGATAACCAGGTGTAAAAGAAGTTCTGCTCTGACCACGGATACGCCCCCAGAACATACCCCAGCGTCGCCGATGCACCGCCCCCGTCGTCACCACAAGCTCTACGTCTGTGTTCCAGCAGCTTCATATTCTCATTCCGTCCCCACAGAAGCCACTCGTTTACCTTGTCCTCTTCTATTCCGGTTCCGAATGCTGTGCATCCTATGAACCACAGACAATTCTTCACCCCGTAGAACCCGCTACTATACCCGCTCATATTCTCGCGGTAGATGGTCGGCCTGGCCTTCAACACTCTATCAATCGCCCGCACAAGCCTCGACATGTAATCCCGCCGCTCTGCTTCCGACAAAGCTTCATAAAGCCAGTCCCACGCTAAAGTCGCGTGTACCCGTGAAGTTGAGTACCAGTTCACGCTCTTCCTCCGGTTGAAGCACTCATCGTAGAACCGCAGACTCGCATCCAGGCATTTCTTCGCGAGGTCGAGATACCGCTCCTCCTTAGTCACCCGATACACAAACGCCGCCCAGGCCGCCTCTTGGCCATATTCCTTTACATCAAGCGTGTCCTTGTTATCCGCACGCTTGAGAAGACTATCCACCCGCCCCTTTATGTAGTGGTACCACTGCCGCTCTGGCCCGAGCGCACGTTTGCGCACTTCCGGCCACGTCTCGGAATCGAAGAACAGCCGCGGATGGTCCTTCCGGATTTTACCCACCCACTCCGGCAATTCCCCCGCGAGACACTCAACGTTAAATATGGCACCTGCAATCAGGATGCAAAGAGCCAACATAGTCAGCTCACGTGCTGCCCACAGCATGTCTTGTTTGATATGTGTGCCTGGATTGTTCATATCCATTTCCTCCGAATGCGTTTGTCTCTCATACAATACCCCGTTCTTTTCGTTCTGGGTCAGCAGAACAAACTACGGTAAAGTATTCTATCTGCTTTGTGGATTACAGACAAACGGAAATAAACGATTTCTTCCTCCTCCATCATCGCGAGATGTTACTATTGACAACGTCCGAGGTAGTGATACAATCGTTCTTATGCCAATGCTTCTCTCCAAAGAGGAGTCCTGTATGGCGAAAGCTTAAAAGATGTTGATTTCAAGGAGAAAGGAAATGAAGACATGGTTCGTACTGCTGAGCACGTTCCTTTGCTGCTGCGCGGCGATTGCCGACGATGCCGTCCTCGAGTTGTCCAAGCACCTTGCCAAGACGCCGGCCTTGGTCGTTGTGGTTTGCGGAGCGGATGAGGGAGACTTGCCGACGATTGCCGGGCTCATCGAGCAAACCCCATGGACTGTTTTCTGTCGGGGCACCGCCTCAACCGGGCTGGAGAAGATTCGCGATTGGGCGAGGGAGCAAAGGCTCTTGGGGGATCGAGTTTATGTGGTGGATGACAATGGTACGTCGCTCTGGCTGGCCGGAGACTTGGCCGACGCCGTGTGGGTGGCGCCGGGGGTGGACTATCCGCCGTTCGAGGAAGAAATCCTGCGCGTGTTGCATCCCGGCGGTGTCTGCATCGTTTCGGGAAAGGTTGTCGTAAAACCCGCTCAACCCGGGGTGGACGAGTGGCGCCATCCGTACCATGGGCCGGACAATAATGTGGTCTCGCGAGACCGGGTGGCGCGATTGCCGGGGGAGTTGCGTTTCCAGACGTATCCGGTATTCGCGGCGATGCCGAACCAGACGCTTTTTGCCGGCGGGCGGATTTTCTTCTTCTCGGGGCATATCGCATTCCACGAGCGCGAAGAACCGCTCCTGAACACGCTGACGGTCCTCAACGCGTACAACGGCCTGCGCCTCTGGAGTCGCCCCCTTAATCCGAACTACGTCGTCCACAATGTCGCGAAGGTGGCGACCGGCAGCGAGGTGGTTTTTGCCGAGGGCGGGACCCTCTGGATACTGGATGCTGCAACGGGGCAGGAGCGGGGCAAGTTTAGCGTTCCGCCTGAAGCAGCAGCCGCCGGCGACACGGACTGGAAATGGATTGCGCAGGAGAAGGACAAGCTCTGGGCGGCGTTCGGCCCGCCGGACGCCCACGTTTCTCCCCATAAGCAGAAAAGGCAAATGGGCCACTGGCCCTGGAACGTGGCCAACGAGCAGTACCGAAGCATCACCAACAAATTTGGTGCCGCCAGAAGACTGGCAGCCTTTCAGTATCCCGAGATGAAGCTGCTCTGGAGCGTCAGCGAGCCGGAGCCGTTCGACGCTCGGGCCCTGTGCATTGAGGGCAAGCGCATCTTTGAGCTGGCGCCGGGAAAGTACATGGCCGCTCGCGACTCCGCCACGGGCAAGCAGTTGTGGCGCCGCACGCCCGAAACATCCAAAGAGCTCTTCGACGCCATCGGCAGCTCGCTCAAACGCCAGGGTTGGGGCTTGGGATGGGCCACCTACTGTTGCGCGCGGGCGGGCGGCGGCGTGGTATGCATCGCGGGACCGTCGTTCAAGAAAACAATCTGCGTCGGCTTCGAGAAAGGCGAACTCCTCTGGACCTCGGACATCGCATCTCCCCACCCATTTTTCTTCAATGACGCTCTCTATGTCGTGCCTCGCGTGGCAAACCCTGCGGCCTTCTGCCGAAAGGTCGAACCGCTCACCGGCAAGGTTCTCGACGAATTCAGTCTCGGAGTAATTGGCTCCTGCGCCCGCCTGACGGTGACTCCGAACCAGTTTTACTACCGTCCGGGAGGCGGGGAGGGCAGGACCGTTTATGTGGATATTGCTGCGCGAAAGCTTGCCGACTACGAAGGCGTCGTCCGTCCCGGATGTTTTGACGGGGTAGTGCCGGCGAATGGGCGGCTGTATTGGATGCCGCTGGCTTGCGATTGCTGGCAGGTTCACGGCACATTTTCCATGGCCCCTCGCTCGGCACTGAAGGAGCCGAGGGCGCCGGCCGAATCGCCCGCGTGGGCTGCGCCCGCCTCGAGTGCACCCGCGGCCCGGGACGACTGGCCTATGTTCCGAGCCAACTCTGCCGGGACGGCCACGGTTCCCGCCGCCGTTGGGCAAAAGGCGAGAGAGTTGTGGCGGCGGCGTTTGCCGGGCGGCGACCTGACCGCTCCTGTGTGCGCCAAGGGACGCGTCTTCGTGGGCGCCACAGACGGCACGGTGCGGGCCCTCGACGCCGCCAACGGAAAAATCCTTTGGCAGGTGTCATCCCATGCCGCCGTGCTGCACCCACCTGCCTATTGGAACGGACGGGTTATCTTCGGCTCGTGCGACGGTGTTCTGTACTGCGTGGACGCGTCCGACGGGCGAGTGTTGGGACGGACCGAACTGGCGCCCGAAAAGCGATTCGTCAATATCATGGACCAGCTCATGTCGGCGTGGCCTCTGGGCGGCGGGGTAGTTCTTAGCGAAGACGGCATCGCCTACACAGCAGCCGGAAGCACCGCCGCAGACGGTGCCGTAGCCGCTGCGGTGGACGTCGCCACCGGAAGATTTCGCTGGCGGCAGGCATACACTCTTGACCGGAGGGAGCCGGAACTGAGCTTCGGTGTCCAGGGAAACATCCTGCTGAAGAACAACACGTTGTACATCAACGGCGGCGCCCCGGTGGGAATCGTGGCACTGGACGCGCTTGACGGCGGCAGTCCTCGTGTGGTCTCCAAACTCGAGGCGGGAATGGAAATGTTTCTGGAGCCCGGCGACAAGCCATCGTGCACCGGCCCCGAGCTGTTCTCTCACGAGCGGGCCAGGACTACCATCTTCAAACGTCACCAGGGTCGCGTGTATTTCCACATGTCCGACCGGCATATTGCCCTGTTAGATGGCCGCCTTTTCTGCTCACGTGATCCGCAGGCGCTGGACCGCATCGTTGACTTGATGAACAAGGGTCCGAAGAGCAGCGGGAAGATCCGGGACGTGATGCAAGTGCCCGTGGACGATTCCATTCTCTGGGCAGGCAACACGAGGGACGTGTGCGGCCTGGCCGTCGGCGCCGATGGACTTGTAGTTCTCCACCATGACAGCGCCGAAGGCATCTCCGTGGACGGCCGGTCGTTGTGGACCGTCCCGTTGCCCGCGCCCCCGGTGCGGTGGGGGGTAGCGCTTACCGGCAAGGTTTGCGTAGTGACGCTTTCGGACGGACTTGTGGTCTGCCTGGTCAAGGGTTTGGAGGAAAA
>CBDUYQ010000133.1:0-4391 GCA_965371475.1 uncultured bacterium | reverse complement strand
AGCAGGCGGATCAGATCGGGGTCGGTGTCGAAGTGCTCTTCGATGGAGTCCTTGCCGTGGCTGGTGACCAGGATGATGTCGTCGATGCCGCTGGCAACGGCCTCTTCCACCGCATACTGAATCAGCGGCTTGTCCACCAGCGGCAGCATCTCTTTGGGCTGCGCCTTGGTGGCAGGCAGAAACCGGGTGCCCAGACCCGCCACCGGCAGGACAGCCTTCCGAACTTTCTTGGGGGATGTCATCGCCTGCAATTGTGACACCTCGCGGCCTGTCTTGCCAGTTGTGATTTCCAGGTAATGGTTTTGCCGGCGGAGGGGAGCGTTCGACGCGCTGTGCTAGGATGAATTAAAAGAGGGTATTGTGGCGCGCATACTAGGCATTGAATCCAGTTGTGACGAGACCGCCGCCGCGGTGGTGGAAGACGGCGCGCGCATCCTTTCCAACGTAATCAGTTCGCAGATTGACCTCCACCGCCGGTACGGCGGGGTGGTGCCGGAGCTGGCCTCGCGCGCCCATCTGGAGCGGATTGTCCCGGTCGTCCGGGAGGCGTTTGAGCAGGCAGGCTTGCGGTACGGTGAGGTTGATGCCATCGCGGTTACGCAGGGGCCCGGTCTGGTGGGGGCTCTTCTGGTCGGAGTCACCTATGCCAAGGCGCTGGCCACAGCCCTGCGCTTGCCTCTTATAGGCGTAAACCACCTCGAAGGACACATCCATGCCTGTTTGTTAGAAGAGGCGCAGAAAGGCAATGGATCCCGATGGCAGGAGTACCCGGTGGTGACACTGGTGGTTTCCGGCGGGCACACCTCGCTCTATCTAGTTTCTCTTGCGGAGGGGGCCAACGGTTTTCCCTTTACGTACCGGTTGCTCGGAAAAACGCTCGACGACGCCGCCGGAGAGGCCTATGACAAGGTGGCGAAACTGCTCGGCCTGGGTTACCCTGGCGGCCCGGTGATTGACCGGCTGGCCCCGCTGGGAAACCCCAAAGCGGTTGCTTTCACCCGGCCCAAAATCAAGAGCGGCTCCCGCTACAATTTCAGCTTCAGCGGTATTAAGACCGCTGTCGCCCGCTATGTGGAAAAGGAAGGTATGGCGGGCGAGGCGGAGAACCGTTCGTCGATTCTCGCTGCCAATCCGGAAGCTGCGCTGGCGGAAACCTGTAGTCCCAAAACGCGCGATCTGCTGGCGAGTTTTCAGGCGGCGGTCGTGCGTGACCTCGCGGAACGCACCCTGGCTGCAGCGGAGGAGTTTGGCGCCCGGGCGGTGTTTGTTTCGGGCGGGGTAGCGGCCAACTCTCTGCTGCGCAAAGTGATGGCGGAAAAGTGCGGCGGGCAGAACCTGCCACTGGTTTTTCCTTCGGTAATTCTTTCCACTGATAACGCCGCCATGATTGCCGCCGCCGCGTACCCGCGGTATCAGGCCGGTGAGTTCGCCGGCGCGGAACTCAACGCCAGCGCCACACTTCCTCTCGGCGCCTGATCTTTTCGCGGGGGAAACTTTCTCAGAAGGGGTTGTCGGTATTACGGGGGCGGTGGGGTAAGCAGCTCGACCAAATCCACCAGAAAGATATCAATGCTGCTGTTGGTGTCAGTCGAAATCAGGTTCGTGGCCGAGGATTGAAAAACCACAGCGGTCCCGTCTGCGCTGATGACGGGATGAGAGCAATCACCGTTTACCCGTTCCCCGGCGGGGCCCAAAGAGACCAGGGTAGTCATCGGGACACAGTCCACCGGGCCGCCCTCGCAGGTGTCGCGGAGGTAAATTTCACTCGCGCCATTCGAGTCGCCGTCCGCCAGTCCAGCGGGCAGGACAGTGAAGACGATAAACCTGCCGGCGGAGTCGATGGAGGGTTCGCCGCTGATGGACGGGAATTCCGCGCCGTCCTCATCGAGCGATATCCGGGTAGTGGCGGGAACGCACCCGAGCGGGCCGCCCAGGCAGGTATCGCGCAGAAAGGCATCGCTGAAACCGTTGGTGTCGCCGGTTACCAGGTCCGTGGCAGCAGATTCAAACACCACAAAGCGGCCCCCGCCGCTGACAGAGGTTTGAAAACTGTTTCCGTTCGGTTCGGATCCGTCGTTGGCCAGGGAGGCGCGCACGGTAATGGGAACACAGCCGATCCCGGCGCCCAGACAGGTATCCCGGACAAAGATATCGGCTGCGCCGTTGGTGTCGCCCGCTGTCAGGTTCGAGGCCAGGGACTCAAACGCCACAAAACGACCGTCGGTACTGATGGCTGGGCGCAGGCTGTTGCCGGTGGCTTCCGAGCCGTCACTGGCCAGCGACGCCCGGATGGTGGTAGGGGTGCAAACGGCGGGGTCAATGCCCAGGCAGGTGTCACGGACAAAGATATCCCCCGCGCCGTTGGTGTCGCCGCCCACCAGGTTATTGGCCAGAGAGCGGAAGGCGATAAAACGTCCGTCCGAGCTGATGACAGGTTCCACGCTGTCACCGCTGGCTTCGGCGCCGCCGGAATCGACAGAGACACGAGTAGTGGTGGGGGTGCAGACGGCGGGGTCAATGCCCAGGCAGGTGTCGCGGACGAAGATGTCCCAGGCGTTGTTGGTGTCGCTGGGAATGAAATTGGTGGCGAGGGAGGCGAAGGCCACAAAACGTCCGTCGCCGCTGATGGACGAGGGTGTGCTGTCGTTGTCACCTTCCACCGGTTCCATCGTGTCCGGGTCCACCGGGCCGAGGGAAACCCGTGCCGCCGAGAGGACACAGATTTCCGGATCCTGGTGCAGGCAGGACTCCTCAACAATGATGTCGAGGGCGTTATTAAAATCCTGGGGTATTCCTGCGAGGGTCGTTGCCCGTGACGAGAAAGCGACATAGCGCCCGTCTGTGCCGGGCGCGGGTAAAGTACTGTCGCCATTTCCCCGAATGCTTCCGGCAGCCTGGCTGACCAGGATGGCATTGCCCGCCGTGGAGGACACCACGGCGAAGAGGAACGCGGCGGCGGTTGTTTGCGGAGGGTCTGACGAGTCCGTAACCTGAATGACAAGGGTAGAGTTGCCGATGTCCGTCGGGATTCCCGTAAAGGCGCCGGCACCGCCGTCAAAGTCGATGCCGGGAGGGGGAGTCCCGAAGGTGATCTCCCATGTTAGTGGGGCCGTGCCGTTAGCGGTTTCCAGGGTTTGACTGTAATCAACATCCAGGGTAGCCGCCTCCAGGGCAGAGGTGGTGATACTAAAAGGGTCGGGAGGAGGCGGTGGCGAGGAGCCGCCAAACCCGCAGGCAGGGAGCAGCGTCGCCGCCAGACAGGCGAGCGCCACGCCGAATTGGGCTGAAGGGGTTTTCATCGCTTCCCGGTTCGCATTACGGTCAAACTACGCAATAAGACAGTTTAGTACGAACCGCCTGGTTTGTTAAGATGCGTCCCGGCATAACCATTTCGGCATTAGGATTCCGGCGGGCAGGGCGAGGTTGTACGGGGTTATGCCTTCTTGATCCAGCCGTCGTGCAACTCAATGATCCTGTGGCCGTAGGAAGCGTTTTTCTCAGAGTGGGTTACCTGGATGATGGTGGTTCCATTCTCATTGAGCCGTTTGAAAAGGTCCATTATCTCTTCGCCCTGCTTGGAGTGCAGGTTGCCGGTGGGTTCGTCGGCCAGAATGATTTTGGGGCTGTGGATAACAGCGCGGGCGACGGCGATAAGCTGCTGCTGGCCGCCGGAGAGCTGCGTGGGGAAAAGGTCTTTTTTGCCTACAATATTGAACTGGTCGAGGACGTCGCCTACCAAAGTTTCCCGGTCGGCCTTCCTGATGTTTTTGTAGGAGAGCGGAATTTCAAGGTTCTCGTACACGGTCAGGTTGTCGAGCAGGTGGTATTGCTGAAACACAAACCCGAAGTTTTCGTTATGCAGCCGGGAGCGGTCGCGGGGCTTGAGTTTGTGGACGGGCTGGTCCGTGAAGTAGTACTCGCCGCCGGTGGCGCTGTCGAGCATCCCGAGGATGCCGAGCAGGGTGGATTTGCCCGCGCCCGATGGGCCCATAATGGTGACAAACTCGCCCTGCTTGATCTCCGCGTTGATGCGGCGGAGCACAAAGGTCTTGCCCGCGCCGGATTCGTACGCCTTCTCCAGGTCGTGCAGAACAATTAGCGGTTCGCCAGGAGCCATCTCTTTATTTTCCCCCAAGGGTTGTTGCTGTCCTGCCCGCAGGCGGGCGAAGAAGGAACTATACACCTATCTCCCTATACGGGGAAAGCGGCCCGAAGGTTTCACGATTTAGAGCAGCAAACACCGCATGGGATTTTTGACGAGTTACCGGGAAAAAGGTGAGCAGTCCGCCGGAATCACTCGTAGCGCAGGGCTACCATCGGATCCACTTTGGTGGCCCGCCGGGCCGGAATAAAGCAGGCCAGCAGCGCTACCGCCGTCAACAGGGCAGAAA
>CBDUYQ010000132.1:0-4399 GCA_965371475.1 uncultured bacterium | reverse complement strand
GGGCCGCGTTCCCGGCCAGCCTGCTCCACGGTATAAGTTTGAATCAAAAGGGCGCCGCCGGGCCGGAGGGCGCGTTCCATCTGCGGGAAAAGAGAGCGCTGAGTGTAGTAACTGCAAAAGACAACGTCGAACGCCTCTTCGGGCAAAGTGTAGTCTTCCAGGTTGGCTTCGATGAGGTTCAGTTCGACGCCGGCCTCCTTCGCCCAATCTCCCGCCTTGGTGATGCCAACTGGTGACTTCTCGATGGCCGTCACGCGGTAGCCCTTCTGCGCCAGGAAGACGGCGTTGCGGCCCTCGCCGGAGGCCAGGTCGTGCGCGTCGCCGGGCGGCAACTCGTCGATGTGTTCACGGAGAAAATCGAGCGCGTAGTCCCCGCAGAATAATCCTGGCTGCCGGAAACGCGCATCCCAGTTCGGTCCCTGCTCTTCCGACGCCATTATTCTTCCTCCCCCGGGCCTTCTTTGCCCGCTACCAGGATTGGGGTATCATAACGGTAGCAAGCAATTATATAAGGAGAATTCTTACTATGAGTTGTGGACCTGGCGCCCCGCCTCTGGGCGAGAAAAAAAACGCAAGCGGCCGCACAGTCATGTGCGCCAAATTTCAGAAGGAGTTACCCGGGATGGACGAAGCTCCCTGGCCGGGCGATCTGGGCCAGCGGATTTTCGAAACCATCTCCCTCGACGCCTGGGACCTGTGGAAGGAGCACATGAAGATGGTGTTGAACGAACTCCGCCTGCAACCCTGGCAGCCCGAAGCCAAGGACATCATCGAAAAGGCGATGGAGGATTTCTTCTTCGGAGATGGCGCCATCCTGCCACCCGACTACGTTCCGCCGCAGGAAAAGGCCTGACCGCGCTCCTTACGGCCCCGCCACGACCGGAAGAATGGGCGCGAAGCGGAAGTCCAGCTTCCCGTGGGCGGCGCGTAAAGCCGCTTCAGCCTCTGCGGGCGTAGCGGCCCGGGCAAAAATGAAACCGAGGTAGCTTGACCCTTCCGGGAGCGGCTCCATCGTCTGCCCCGGCTTGGCGGTTATCACAATCTCTTCGATGCCTGAAACGCTGCCGGCCTCTTCCTCTCCGCCGACCCCTTCGTAATACCCTGCGGCGGGAATGGGAATCATCATTACCCCGGCGGCCTGCTCTTCCCTCTCCCGGGAGGAAATGTCTTCCCCGAGCGCATGGCGAAGAATTACCTCTTCCAGTGAGGCGCCGCCGCTGAAACGCAGCACGCGTGCGCACAAACCACCAATGCAACGCGCTGCAATTTCCAGCACCCACGGTCCTTCGGAATTCCAACGCAGTTCGGCATGCACCGAACCCTGCGTAAGACCCAGCGCGGTAACGGCCTCCTGCACCGTCTCCCGAATCTTTGTCTGCTCGCCCGCCGCCATCCTCGTGGGTGTAACGTAGATAGTTTCCTCGAAGAAGGGGCCGTCGAGGGGGTCCGGCTTGTCGAAGATTGCCAGTGTCTTCAACCGTCCCTCGGTAAGAATCCCTTCCAGAGCCACCTCCTGGCCCGGAAGGAATTTTTCCACCTGGAGAAAGTTGCTGGTCTCTTCCCGCAAAACCTGAATCTCTGAACGCTCCAAAAGACATCGTATGCGTTCGAACGCCGCGATGAACTCCTCCGGGTTATTGGCGCGGATTACGCCGCGGCTGCCGGAAAGAGCCAGCGGCTTCAACACGCAGGGGTATTCCACCTGCGCAGCGGCCACCGTGGGCTGACTCCCGATGGGGAATTGCCGGTGGGCAGGAATGGGGAAACCGGCCTGGCTGAGCAACGCACGCTGGCGGGACTTGGTTCGGCAGGCCTCCGCCGCCTCTGGGGAGTTATGGAGGAGATTCAGTGCCCGGCAGGCGTGGGCAGCTGTGGGGGTAGGACGGTCACCGATAGCAACAATCGCATCAACCGGATTGTCGCGGGCAAACTCAACCACCTGCCGGGCCGAGGCCTGCGGGTCGAAGAAATGCAATGGCAGAGCGTGGTCGCCCCAGGGATCATCCATGCGTTCGCAACGGTCGGTGGCAAAAGCAATTTTCAGCCCCAGCTTTTCTGCCGCGGCGACGAACTGGCGGGTCTGGTATCCGGTCTTGACCGCCAGCAGCAGTACGCGCTTCCTGGCCAAGGAACTGTGCTTCGTCGTCATCAGAAAAGAGCCACCTGCTCTTCGGTGGGCTCGGCTCAACAGTACCAGGGCTCATTCAGGTACGGGACAGCCGCGCGGGACGGCACATTTAGGACATCGGAGCTATCGGGGCCGGGCAATTCCTCCCTGGCGCTCCGGTTAGCGGCTTTCCGGGCCAGCGCCCATATTTGCGCAAAGATCTCAGTCCGGGAACTGCCCTGCTGCTCCCCTACCCTGACCATACGCTGCACATCTTTTTGCAGTCGATCCATACGCGGATCCGGGTGCGCCCATCGGTACGTTAAAAGAGTTTCGCTGAAAGGCTGCACCTGCTCCTGCACTTCGGGCAACTCCAGCAACCGGGAACCGGAAGGAATGAGCAGGCGGATAGCCAGCTGGATGGGCGCCACATTCTCTACCAGTCCCAACCTTGCTATCAGTTGCAGTAAGTCCCAGTAACCATCCAAAGTAATCCAAGGGGTAAAAGGGACGAAGGTGGGCGCAAGACTTAAACCCGTTTCCCGGAACCGTTCCACTACCAAGAGAAAATCCTTCCGCGTGTGCCCTTTGTCGAGCAGGGCCAGGACGGCATCATCCACGGACTCCACCGCGCTTGTGACGAATAGACAGCCGGTGTCCCGCAGCACAGGAAGGTGGTCCGCCTGTTTCACCAGGTGTTCGACCTTGATGGTGACATCGTAGGTAAGTTGCGGAAATTCCCGGTGAAGCGTCTGCACAATTTTCCGGGCATGACGGATACCGTTAAAGAAGTCCGGGTCGCCAAAGGTGATGTGCTCCGCGCCCGCAGCGACTTGCTGGCGGATGTCTGCCAACACTACTTCCCGTTGCACAATGCGAAAGTTCCCCTGGTAAACCGGCACCACCGGGCAGTGACGGCACAGGTGTTTGCATCCACGACTGGCCTCCGTATAGCCCACTGTTCGATACTTTCCCCGGCCGTCTTGCAACCGCGCATACCGGGAAAGAGGCGGCAACTCACTCCGGTCGGGAACCCGGAATTTTTGCCGGGCAAGAGAAATCAGCGGTTCCCGTTGGCCGGCCGCCGTTTCCTCGTTGCGGCCCTGCTGAAGCCGGCGGGCCAGATGCACCAAGCCCTCTTCAAACTCTCCGCCCAGAATCGTGTGAACGCCCTGCCGGCGAAGGTACTTCTGATTCAAAGGAGCGTACAAGCCGTAGAAACAGATGTGAACCCCGGGGTTGAGTTCCTTGATTCGGTCCAGGATACCCACCGCCAGACGGGTGGCGGTGTGCATAGGGACAGAACAAGCAATTAAGTCCGCTCTTTGCACTGCGGAAGGATCGAGCTTCTCCCGGGTCAGATCTTGACAGGAAACTTCGGCCCCGGCCTCCCGCAGCCAAGCTGTGGGAGAAGCTAACGCAAACGGCTGGCGTCCAATCTCATAGGTCGAAAGCAGGAGCACCTGCAAAGGGTTGCGGACTGGTGGATTCATTCGAACCTCAGAATTCCCGGAAAATAAAAGAGCCTTTGAAGCCGGGGCCTCAAAGGCTCGAAAATCTCCGACTCCGCAGGAGCCGTGCGGCTATCTCCCGCTAGGCGTTGAAAGAAGAACCGCAGCCACAGGTGGAAGTCACATTGGGGTTGTCAAACTTGAAGCCCGCCCCCTCCAGCGTCTCGACGTAATCCAATCGGGTGCCGTCGAGATACATCAGGCTGGTCATATCGACGAATACCTTCAGGCCCTCGTATTCGATAACCTTGTCCATGGGCCCGGCTTTACCCTCGAAGGTCATCTGATACTGGAAGCCGGAGCAGCCTCCGCCGACCACGCCCACGCGCAAACCATCCGGTGACGGATCCTGTTGGGACATAATCTCCTTCACTTTGCCGATTGCGATCTCAGTCAGTTCCAATGCCATGTTGTCATTACCTCACAATGTAGTAAGTGTATAAGTGCTTTTGCCAGCCCAATTCTGCCGGGCCGGTTACTATCTCTTCTCCCCTACCACTATAGAAAACCGGGCTGGCCGGTGTCAATGCCGGAGCCTCAAAGGGCCTATCGGCGGGCTGAAAGGGGAACTTTACGGGTTTACGGGCGGGGCGGGCGAAGTGACTTCAGTCAGGCCCATCCGGTCCAGGAAGCTGTCGAGCAACTCTTCGGTCACGAAGTCCTCTCCGAAGCCGGGGCCTTCGTGCCAGTCGGACCCGCCGGTGGTCAGCAGACCGTACCTCTGCGCCTCGGCCTGCATCTTCTCAATGGTTGACGGGTCACGGCGGAAGTTCCTTACCTC
>CBDUYQ010000131.1:0-4424 GCA_965371475.1 uncultured bacterium | reverse complement strand
CTCCCTCCCTATGATTGACTTGGGGGGAGTATTCCTTTAGAAATAGTGTAGTTTCTGGATATTTCGCATGGAGGAAATGTGATGCGTGCAAATCAACGGGGAAGAATCCTGAAGGCGATTTTGGTGCTGGCGGCTGTAGTTGCGGGCCCGGGGGCAGCGGCGGCGCAGGATTCGGCAGCGCGTCCGGCGGAGCTGGAAGTGTATGAGATTTCCGAGCCGGACGGGCAAATCCTGAGCTTTCGGCACCTGGTCACGACCGAAGTTTTGATGCGCGGGACCAGCGTGGCGACGGAGGCCCGCATCAAGATGAAGGTCGAGAGCCACGCGGGTTACGTTGAAATCGACATCAACCGTGGCGACATTAAAAACCTGCGGTCGGCGCGGACCTTCGGTAACGATTATCTGACTTATGTAATGTGGGCGGTGTCGGTGGACGGCAAAGCCCAGAACATCGGCGAGATAACCTTCAAGGGCGGCAAGCCCAAGCCCATCAACGTGACCACGCCCTACCAGACCTTCTGGCTGATGGTCACCGCCGAGCCGGATTACGCCGTGGCCGACCCGAGCCCGTTGGTGGTGCTCTACAGCACCAATCAGGACAGCGTTAGAAGCTCACCGGAGAAAAAGGCCCTTCCGATTCCAGGCAAGCTGTTCTACTACACCCACTACACACAGTATGACCGGAACCCCGGCGCTGCCGAGCGCGGCATCCCCAATGAGATCCTGCAGGCTCGCAAGGCGATTGAATTGTCCTCCAACGCCGGCATTTTGTCCGGGTCCAGCGGGTCATCCAACGAGGAAGAGGGGCGGGCGCGCTCCACTCTCGACAGTGCCAGACAGTTTCTGAGCCAGGCGGAGGCGGCCTTCCAGGCAAAGTCCGGAGCATCGTGGGAACGCAATACCGAGGCGATCCAATTCTCCCGCACCGCCATCCAGATTGCCGAAAACGCCCGGGCGCTGGCGCTGGGCGCGGTAGGCGGAATCTTTATCCGCCAGTTGGAAGACGAAGTGGCGCGCTTGAAGGCCGAAGGGGAGAACCTGAATCAGGAAATGGAGCGTTTGCGTGCGGCGAATGCTCCCAGGCAGGAAGAGAATGCGCGGCTTCGCAGTGAGATAGCGGAACTCGGCCGGAAACTCACCGCAGCGCAGAACGAACTGGCGCAGATGCAGGAGCAGATCCGGCGGTTTGAAGAGGCGCTGGCAACGGAACGCGCCCGCGCCGACGAGGCCGAGTCCCGCACCGGCGCTTCCAGCCGGCAGGCACAGGAGTTGCAGCAGCAGATTGAGGAGTTAAGCCAGCAGATTGCCTCGATGCAGGCCGACCAGCGCGAATCGCTCGAACGGATTGCCCAACTCGGGCAGGAACGCGACAGCATCTGCGGCGAGTTGAACCGCCAGCTTTCCAGCCTGGGGCAGTTGACCGGGCAGGGCGGCAGCATGGTGCTGACGCTGGCCTCCGACATCCTCTATGATTCCGGCAGCTACCAGCTCAAACCGGAAGCGCGGGAGAACCTCTCCAAGCTGGCCGTGTTGCGGCTGCTGCTCTTCCCCGACGCGCAAGTCCGTTACGAAGGCCACACCGACCTGGTCGGCGAAGAAAGCTACAACCAGTGGCTGTCGGAACAGCGCGCCCTTTCCGTTTACCACTATTTCCTGGAGGAGGCCCAGTCTCATGAGGCCCCCGGTGCCGGGGCCAACCCCCGCCTGGGCGCCGTCACCCGGCTCCTGGGCATGCGCTACGGGGTCACCCGGACGGCTGCCGAGCGCGAGGAGTTGCTGGCCGGTATGACGGACGCCGTGCTGGGGAAAGGCGAACGCGAGCCGATAGTAGGTACGCAGTCGTCGGAGGAGAAGAACCGCCGCGTCGTGCTGCACTTTCCGCCGTCGCAGGCCGGGCAGTTCTCTTCCATCTGCGAAGCGGTTTCTAATTAAACTGGAAACCGGGGAAAAGGCTGCGAAGCCACTCAGTGGTGCTTCTGTTGGGTGATGGGGAGAGAGGTTAGACCACCACTTCCGGGATGTCCATTTCCCCCTGGCTGAAAGCCTTGAGAAAAGCGTCCACTACCTGCGGGTCGAAGTCCTTGCCCGCTTTCTTCTCGATAATGTCTTTGGCTTCCAGCGGCGAGGAGCCCCGGCGGTAAGGCCGGTCGGCGGTGATGGCGTCGTAGGAGTCGGCCACGGCGATGATGCGCGACTCCATCGGAATCTCTTCTCCCTTGGTGGGGTTGTACCCGGACCCGTCATAGCGGTCGTGGTGGGCGAGGATGATGGGCAGGATTCGGCGCAGCGAACCGCCCACAGGCTGCAACATGTTCACCCCGCGGGCGACGTGGGTTTTCATCTCTTCGTATTCCTCCGGGGAGAGGCGGGCGGCCTTGTAAAGGATATCGCGGCTGATGTCCAGCTTGCCGATGTCGTGAAGCATGGCGGCGGCGCGGATGTCTTCAATTCTTACCGAGTCCAGGTTCATAAAGGCGCCAATCTTGGTGGCATAGATGGACACACGGTAGGAATGGTTCTCGGTGAAGCTGTCTTTGGAGATGAACTGGCGCAGGATGAGCAGAACGCCGTTGTAGGTCTCGCGCAACTGTTGCATGTGGGCCTTGTCGCGTTCCGAAAGGGTCCCCATGGCGTAGCCGGTGAGTACCAGAGTGCCGCCCCAAATCGTGATGTCGTACCACAACTCTTCCATGGTCACGGCGCTGGTGGCTTCGGCGACGATGGGCGGCTTGAAGTAGATGACCAGCCCGACGATGAATGCGCTGCCGAACGCGGTCAGGGTGGCGTGACGCCGCCCGTAGTAATAGGCGGAGAACAGGGTCGGCAGGGTGTAGAAACCCAGCACCATCCGGTGGGACGACACCAGGAAATTCAGGAGAGCGGCAATGCCCAGCATGAACAAGAGGAGCCACAGCTCTTTGTTTACATTCGCCAACATGTCCGTCAGGCGCTTAACCCACCTATCCATCCTGCCCACTCCTCACTAAATCATACGGGTGAAAAAAGACAACTACCCGTATCCCTTGGACCATACGTCCCCAAGTCTATAAAAGGGCCGGGCAGAAAGCAACGGAAGAATTAGGGAGACATCGCTCCGCCGCTGCTTTGCCGTTTCCGCCCTCTATTTGATTCATCGGCGGCGGGATAGGCCGAGTTTAGCCGGGTTTCCAGGGCTCAGATGCGGCCTCATTAATCCGATGAAGAATCATTGACTTGGAAGGGCCGGTGGTCCTACCATGGTTATTGGGGTAGGAGCAGGACGCTGGGGAACACCCGCATTAGCCTGCCGGAGAGATTTTCGAGGGTACTGCCATGCCGAAAGACACGCTGACGATTACCGACAACCGTACGGGCAAGACCTACGAGGTCGAGATCCACGACGACACCATCCGCGCGATGGACCTGCGTCAGATCAAGGTCAAGGACGACGACTTCGGCATGATGACCTACGACCCGGCCTTCACCAACACCGCCTCCTGCCGCAGCAGCGTGACGTTTATCGACGGCGGGAAGGGCATCCTGCGCTACCGGGGCTACCCGATTGAGCAGTTGGCCGAGCAGAGCAACTTTCTGGAGACGGCTTACCTGCTCATCCATGGCGAGTTGCCGAATCAAGCGGAACTCGAACAGTGGTCGCACGACATCCGGTATCATACTTTCCTCCACGAGAACATCAAGAAGTTACTGGAAGGTTTTCGGTACGATGCGCACCCGATGGGGATGCTGATCAGCACCCTGGGGGCACTTTCGACCTTTTACACGGAAGCCAAGAGTATCCGCGAAGCCGACTGCCGCAAGCACCAAATTCACCGGTTGATTGCCAAGACGCCGACCATTGCTGCCTTTGCTTACCGGCACAGCCGGGGGCTGCCGTTCGTCTATCCCGATAACGATTTGAGCTATGCCGGTAACTTCCTCAACATGCTCTTCCGGATGAGCGAAGTGAAGTTCGAGCCCGACCCGGCGCTGGAGAAGGCGCTGGATATCCTTTTTATTTTGCACGCCGACCACGAGCAGAATTGCAGTACCAGCGCGATGCGCGGCGTGGGCAGTTCTGAAGCCGACCCATACGTCTCGGCCGCGGCAGCCGCTTCGGCGCTCTACGGCCCGCTGCACGGCGGCGCCAACGAAGCCGTACTCCGAATGCTCAACGAAATCGGCGACCTCAAGAACGTGCCGTCCTATGTGGAGCGCTGCAAGAAGGGAGAACTCCGCCTGATGGGTTTCGGCCACCGGGTTTATAAAAACTACGACCCGCGGGCGCGTATCATCAAGAAGGTGGCCGAGGAAGTTTTTGAGGTCACCGAGCGCAACCCGCTCATTGACATCGCCACCGAACTCGAAAGGATTGCGCTCGAAGACGAGTACTTCGTCCAGCGCAAACTCTACCCCAACGTGGACTTCTACAGCGGCATCATCTACCA
>CBDUYQ010000130.1:0-4425 GCA_965371475.1 uncultured bacterium | reverse complement strand
TGCCCCACCGGAACGCCGCTGGCGTAGAGCTTGACCGCCGTGGCATGGTGGCGGAGATAGCGAAACCGGGCCAGCGAGTCGCGGTAGTCGCTTTCCGGCGTGGAAGGCAGCGCAGCGGTTTCAATGGAACCAAAGGGCGTGTAGCGCAGGCGGAGCAGACCGAGGCTCACGGCCACTTCGTCGGCGAGCGATTCCAGGCTGTCGAGCTTCTCGCGGGAGCGGACCGCGTTGGTCTGCAAGCTGCGGTTTTCCGCGCGGAGGTTGTGGCGCTCGGCGCTCACCCGGTCGTAGTCGTTCATTTTGACCAGGAGGTGGGCGTAAGAGGTGATGCCGACCAGAATGGTACCGGCGCCGATCAGGGCCGCCACCAGAATCAGATGAATAGCCAGACGAGGTACGTAAATTTTGCGCACCTTCCCCGCGGCGTCATTCGCCAGAAAGACTACATACGATTTGGTTTTCCCACTCCCCATAATTCCTCGACACTCACCCCGGTTACACACGGGTACCAACTAGTGTAATCGACGGAACCCCCGGGTTTCATTAACTCCACCACCCCGGTTCACCGGAACCGCCGACTCCCTTTTTACCCTTTTATTTTCAGTACTGTCAAGCGGAATTCGCACTTTAGGCCAATTCCGGCTAGAATCTCCTCCGGGACCCCATGAAAAGCGAAGAAACACTGCTGAAATACCTGGCCAGACGCTTCCCGGCCCGGGGTGGGGTGCGCACCGGTATCGGCGACGATGCCGCCATCATTCGGGCCGATTCGGGCCGTGACTGGGTGCTCACCACGGACCAGTTTGTCGAAGATGTCCACTTCCGGAGGCGCTCTCAGCCCGCCCGGAGCGTGGGCTGGAAGGCGCTGGCGCGGTCGTTGAGCGACGTGGCCGCCATGGGCGCCCGCCCGCGCTACGTACTGGTGGCTTTGGCGCTGCCGGGTAACATTGCGTCACGCTGGGTGCGCGAATTCTTTACCGGGCTGGGGTCACTGGCCACGCAGCACAAGGTACAGATTATCGGCGGCGACCTGGCTGCGGCCCAACAGGTGATCGCTGACGTCCAGGTTATCGGAGAGGTCCGCCGGGGAAAAGCGCTGCTGCGCTCCGGGGCGCGTCCTGGGCAGGCCCTCTACGCCAGCGGACGGCTGGGGCTTTCTGCGCTGGGGCAACTTGCTGCCCGAAGAAAATCCGGCCGGACGCGGCTGGAATCACAAGCCATCAAGACCCACTTTTACCCGCAGGCACGGGTGGAACTGGCGCAGCAGCTTGCTCGCCGGGGCATCACCGCCCTGATGGACTTAAGCGACGGCCTCTCGACCGACCTGCATCGTCTCTGCCGGGCGAGCGGGGTTGGGGCACAGATTTTCGCCGGCTGCCTTCCGGCGGTGGAGCTTACCCCGTTACTGCGAAAACGGTACGGAACCACCGGGCTGCAACTTGCACTGCACGGCGGCGAGGACTACGAACTGCTATTTACGGCTCCCCCGGGCAGAAAAATCCCCCGCAAGCTTCTGGGGGTTCCCTTGACGCAGGTCGGCGTCATTACAAAAACACGGGGGGTGTATCTGGCAGACTCTACCAGGAACAGAGGTTCACGCGGGAAAAGGCTGGCCGCGCAGGGCTGGGATCACTTCCGCCGCTGACTTATGCCTAGCGAATAAACTCGAAGCCGACTTCCGCGCCCCCGTCGGCGGGAGAGACGCGGGTGACCTTGGCGGTTGTCTCCAGCAGAGCGTCGCCCTCGGAGTACGGGAACACAACGTAAAGGGCCATGCCCTTCTGGACCGGCTGGTTGGTTACAAAACTGCACCCCTGTCGAGAGGCTTCCAGCGTTTTCTTGATCTCAACGAACTTGAGGTCGGGAGCGTCGCATCGAACCCGAATCGGGAGAGACACATGGACCCGCCTGTGAGTACGCCGGGCGCCTTTCCGGCGCTCCCCGCCCTCCGGCGCGCCCTCGTCCGCGGTGCGGCGGTCAACTACTTTGCCGTTCCACTTTGTGGTCTTGGCGCATTTATCGCAGAAGATATCAACCTGGCCGAAGGCAAACAGTTCCTGGAGTTGTCCCGCATCCAAATCCTTGGCACGAAGAGCGCCGCAAGTTTGACAGTAAACCTTGCCCGCTCCAACGGCATACGGAGTTGAACCCATGAGAATTCTCCTTCCACTATTTCCGACCAGACGCGCCTGCGCCTGCCTGCACCCCACGGCCCTATCTTCTCTAATTCCATCGGAAAAATCCAGCCGGACTTGAGGGTACGGCGCACTCAAGCGCGGGGGGTGTAAAGGGGAAGAAATACTAGCTTTCCAGGGGCTGGTAGTAACTCTCGCCAGCGCAGGCGCGGCAGAGCGTCCGGCCCTCACTGACAACTTCGCGGCGGAAGTTAATGCCCTCGCCGCACTCGTCGCAGGTCGCGCGGGAAGCGCGGTAGCCGGGCAGGTCCTCTTCCGGGATTTCGACCTTGACCCGCTGGCGCGTGAACAGCTCCTCGTCGGTCAACTCGCGGTAGGCGCGCTGCTGGCCCTCTTCCTTGCTGAGGCCGGGGTACTTTTCCTTCGCCAGCTGTTTGGACTCCTCCCGGGCGGCTACGCGGACCCCCGTGCCGGTTTTAAGGTCAACAAAGGTCGCCGCCATCTTGCCGAAGTCTTTGAACTTCAAGGCCCGCTTGCCCAGGCGGCAGCCGGTCACCAGCTGGATGGCGTCAGTGGCGCAGCGGTCAATCTCGACGAACGTCACAAACTCCTTGCGCTGCTTTATGGGGTCTTCGATTCCCAACTCCTGCAAGCCCAGCAGCGCCAGCCGTATCCCCAGCACCTGCCCCGCACACGCATGCCCGTGCGTTACAGATGATTTTTCGATGTATTCTTCAAGTGTAAGCATGTTCGTCCCTAACCGATAACATACCACCTGTGCCCCGCGGCAGGGGTAAACCCCTGCCCTACCCGCGTGTGCCACCACTCCAATCAGGTAGGGCAAGGCTTTACGCCTTGCCGGTGTCATTCTGCCGCCCTGCCTGCCCTGAGCGCAGTCGAAGGGAGCGAGTCGTAGACGAGTCGAACGGGAGCCCGCCACGGCCTGCCCTAAACCACCCGTTCGGAATGGGGTGCTTAGCACCCGTGCGCCTGTCATTCTGAGGAGCCAAAGGCGACGAAGAATCTCTTGGGGAAAGCGCCCTTTGAAAGCAAGGGATTCTTCGTCGGCATACGCCTCCTCAGAATGACAGGCCATCCCGGACAGACGAGGGGGTACGCTTTTTATGTGAAGACGCTTACCGAATAACATACCACTCGGTTTGGCGGGGGAGGAAGAACTTCATGCCGCCGGGCGCGAGGTGGGCGTCGTCTTCCATCATAATCCAGACCTCCTGCCCGTCCCACTCGGGCACGGCGGTGCGGGTGTTCAATTCAATCGAAGTGTAGGAACCGGCGCGCATCGGCAGCCGCCCGCGCAGCCCCGGCTTCCCCGCGAACTGCCCGATGGCTGCGCCGACAAAGTGTCCGAAGTTGCCGATGGAGTGCGAATAGATCATCGCCTGGAGTCCGGCCTCCTCGGCACGCGCCATGGCGGCCTCATAGACCTCCTGCCCGGTGCGACCCGGCTCGATTTCGCTCATCAGAATGTCCTGCAAGCGGTTGGTATTCGACAACGCCTGCTTTAACCCTGCCGGTACGCCGGTCTCCCCCTCGCGCGGAACGTAGGCGTGCTTCTGGTAGTCGGTGTGGTAGCCCAGGTAGATGATGCCGAAGTCCATGTGCAGCACGTCTCCGCGTTCGATGACCAGGTCGTCCGGCGCAACACTACCGGGCTGGAACTCCCTGCCCCGGCGCTGCAAGCGGATGTCGGGCCGGAACCAGACGCCGACGTGGTGGTCGGCGCAGCGCTGCCGGACATACCAGAGAACGTCGCCTACAGTGGTCGTGCCCGGCGTGATGGCCCTGCGGCTGAAAGCCTCTTTCCAGATCTTGCGGGTGAGCTCCGCCGCCTCGCGGAACAGGGCTTCTTCTTCCGGCAACCGCGTGTCGAGGTAAGCAATCACCAGATGCTCGGCGCTTACCAGACGCGATGCGAACTTCTCCCCCAGCGAAGCTTCGATAAATTCTTTGAAGGAAGCGGATAAACCGTCGGCGGCGGAGGTTTCCCGCGCCGTGTTGATTCCGATGCGCTTGGGATCAAACTTTTCCGCCAGCTTGCGCAGCTCTTTCCCCACGTCTGCTCCGCGCGCGGCAATTACGCGGTCGAAGAAAGGTTCGCCCTGCTTCCACTGGTGGCTGCCGATGGCGATGCGCTCGGGCCGCTCGCCGCCGCTTTCGATAAAAACGTAAGCATTGCCCGCGCCGGGATAGGTTCCGTCGGGGGTGACAAACGGAAACACCGGGTCGGCGTTGTACTCGCGCCCGAGCACAATCCACATCTGGATATCGT
>CBDUYQ010000129.1:0-4434 GCA_965371475.1 uncultured bacterium | reverse complement strand
GCGCGCGAGATTGACAGGTGGCGGGAACTCCACTAAACTCAGTAGTTTGAACTTATAGACACGAGGAAATTAGATGGTAACTCTAATCCAAGCCAAGCGGCCCGCAAAAAAGCCTTCGGTTTTGAAACGCATCCGGCAGACGGAAAAGCGCACGGCCATCAACCGCGCCCACCGGAGCCGTCTGCGGACGGAGATCAAGAAGCTGCGCAAGGCGATTGACACCGGCAAGACCGAAGAGGCCAAGACGCTGCTCCGGCCCACGCTGCGCACTATCGACCGGATGATCCAGAAAGGCGTGCTGCACTCAAACACCGCCGACCGCTACAAGTCGCGCCTGAGCCGCGGCTACAACACCCTGCTGAAAAAGAGCGCCTAACCCCCGCAAAAAATATCAGCGCCCGGCGCCGGAGGAGAGGAGTTCGTCTGCCGGGAGCGTCAGTTCCAGCACCAGCGTCTCCAGAATCGCCACCGGGTCCGGCGCCGAAGACTTCAGCGCAATGTCGGCGGCCAGCAACCGGCCCAGCCCTTTCCGCAACTGCCCGGCAGAAAACTTGTGCGCCTGCCGCACCATGGCTTCAGCGCGGGCGCCCTGCATCCGCAGGGTTTTGGCCGCCTGCCAGGGAGCGGCGTTGCGCGGCAGCTTGCGCGCGCGCAACAACTGGCGGAAGACATACGCCAGCGCGCCGACTACGCCGATCGGGCTCTCCCCCATCGCCAGCAAACGCCGCAGGCGCAAGAGCGCCTGGCCCCGGCGGCGCTCGGCCAGAAAGTCCGCCATCTCAAACACATTGAAGTTCCGCGCCTGCGCTACCAGTGCGGCGACATCCTTTTGCTGAATAGTCCCCCCATCGCCGGCAAACGTCCGGAGCTTTTCCATCTCGCGCCGGAGCAGACCCAGATTGTTGCCCACGGCAAAAACAAGGTCCTCGGCGGCGTTCCGCTCCAGTTGTACGCCCAGTTCCTTCGCGAAGCGGCCCACTGCTTCCAATGCGAAGGAGTCATCCTCCGGCGAGTCGGCTTCGTACACCTCGCAGTTCTCCAGCAGGAGCTTGGCGGCGCGGGTGCGCTTGTCGAGCCGGGCGGCTTCAAAAATCAGGACAGTTTGCTCCGCCGGAGCGGAAAAGTATGCTTCCAGATGTTTGACCTCCTCCTCGCGCAGCTTCTCCACCCGAGTGAGAACCAGCACCTGCCGGGCAGCGAACAACCCCGGACTGAGCGCGCGACCGAGGACTGCTGGCAACGGCTCCTGGGCGAGATCCACGCGGGCGAGCCCGTACTCGCGGTCTTCCGGTTTTAGAAACTTTTGAATGATCTCTTCCCGGAACTGATCGCGCAGATAAGCGTCATCGCCCAGCAATAGAAAGACGCTCTCCGGCTTTGCGCGGGAATTCGCTTTGGGCTTTGCCGTCTTGCCGGCGCCGGTTTTACGACGAGTCGCCATGGCTCAAAAGTTCTCCAGGACAGCGCTGACCAGTGTTGCGCCAAAATCGCGCGCCAGCCGGACCAGCGCCGGGTTACGCTCCTCGAAAAAACTTTCCAGGTCGCCGCTGATTTCATACTCCTCACGGAAAACGTAGTCGGGCCGGGCGTACAATACCTGTTTATCGTGCAGATCAACCAACTCCACGCTGATCCTCAACTCAATCTGCACAGCCGAAGCACGGCCCGTAGCGGGATCGAAAATTACCGGCAGTGTCCGAACGGATTTCACAATCCCGCGCAGCACGGCGTCCGCCCCGGCTTCGTCTCCTACAATGTCGTAACGCGAGCGGCGAATGAACTCGCGCATCACGGCGGAGGTCAGCCGTTGCTCGGCCCCCAACCAGCTTGTCTTATTTTCAAAAGCCGGGATGGCAAGGACTTTTATTCCGGCGGGCAGGTGGCTCCCCTGCCCGGCCACGCGATACCCGCACGACGCCGCGGCCAGACTCGAACAGACTACGAGCAGGGAAAGCAGAGCCTTCTTCCCCGGCAACATCCTTCTCTCCTTAAGTCGGAATGCTTTCTGCAATGTCCACCGCCACGCCGACACAACCCGCAACCCTGCTTTGCGCTTTGCCGGCGGCCAACATCAAACTCTCACACGGAACCGCCCAGCAGGCGGCGGCGCGCCAGCGCAATCAAGCCGGAAAGGAAATAGATGCTTGCAATCGCCAGCAACACCTCTTCGGAATAGTCCACCAGCGACCAGATAAACAGGCCCACCCCCACCAGCAGCACCGAGGGCCGGCGGCGTCCCATGTCGATATCTTTAAAGCTGTAGTAGCGCAGATGGCTGACCATCAGGAACGCCAGCGAGGCCACCAGCAGCAGCCAAGCCGCGCCCCAGTACCACTGCGCTATGGGCTCCTTAAAATAGTGCACAATGGCGGCCACCACGCCGGCTGCGCCCGGTATCGGCATGCCAAGGAAAAAACGATGGCCGGGATGACCGCTACGCCCGGCGTCGGAAGGCTGCAAATTAAACCGCGCCAGCCGCCAGGCCCCGCCCAGCACAAAGGCAAAGGAAACGATCCAACCCAGTTGATAGATGTGTTTCACGAGGTCGGGGTTGGCAGCCGAGGCCGGGTCCAGCGGGCGTAAACCCCACAGCAGGGCCAGAAAAGCGGGGGCAATCCCGAAGCTCACCACATCGGCCAGCGAATCAAACTCCTTGCCAAATGCACTGCTCGAACCGGTCATGCGCGCCACCCGTCCGTCGAGCCCGTCAAGCACAACCGCAATCCCGATGGCCTTGGCCGCATTATCAAACCCGGCGGTGGTCCCGGTGGCCGCCGAAAGGATCGCGTAGTAGCCGCAGAGCAGGTTCCCCACGGTCAGCATGCCCGGCAGCAGGGAGATGCCCCGCCGCAAGCGGCGATTGTTTTTCGGTTTCATTTTTTATTCTTTGCTGGCAAGGACAGTGGCCCCGCCGTGTACTGTGTCACCCGGTTTGACCCGCACCGTGTAGGCCGGGTCGAACAGAATCTCCGTGCGCGACCCGAAGCGTATCATGCCGACGCGTTCTCCCCGGGCCAGATCATCGCCGGTCTTGTGCCAGAATTCAATCCGACGGGCAATCAGGCCGGCAATCTGTTTGAAAACCACCCGCGTACCTTCCCCATCCATAGTAATGACGTTCTGCTCGTTCTGTTCGCCCGCCACCTCTTTCGATGCCACATGGAAGCGCCCCGGCTGATAAGACAAGTTTGTAATCCTGCCGGCTATCGGTGCACGGTTCACATGCACGTTAAAAATTGAAAGGAAAATGCTGATTTGGGTGCGGGGCTCCCCCTCCCATTCCGCCGGCTTTACGTTCAGGACGCGCCCATCGGCGGGAGAAACAATCGCGCCGGGCGCAGCGGGAATCGTCCGCTCTGGATCGCGAAAGAAAAAAAGGACAAAAAGGGCAAGTGCGGCGGCGGCCCCGGCGGCTATCCACCATTGTTGCCAGACAAACAGTCCAGCCAGCGCCGCGGGCACGGCGGCGAAATACCAACCTGTACGAACCATGGCGACCCTGCCAGGCCGGCGACCCGAGTTTAGGTCGCCTGCACCGCCTCCGATTGCTCGCGGCGGTAAGCCTGGACCATCTGCTCCATCTGGTCCTTTCTTTGCAGCTTCAACTTCTTGAGGCGAGTCATCTCGGCCTCGTCCCCGGCTGTCGGCCTCTCCTGGTTCAGGAGGGCTTCCAACTCTTTGTCATACTGTGCGTGTTCTTCGGACAAACGGTGAAACTCCTCGTTCGATTCCAGCAATTCCTTCCATATCAACTCGGACTGAAGCGGCATTCCGCAACCCCCTTTTGTCGTGTCGCACTGAAAGAAACCTCAAACCCACCGCACGGTAGCACACCCCCGCCCGCGCTTCAAGATAGCCCCGGAGGCGGCTCCAGAACGCGCGAACACACTATGGCGTCCTCCGCGGGGTCGGAATAATATTTCTGCCGCCGGTACAACTCCGCAAAACCCTGGCTCCGATAAAACAGCAAGGCCGCCTGATTGGAGGCCCGTACCTCCAGCCAGCACCGCCGCACGCCCCTGGCCGCGGCCTGCGCGAAGGCCTCTTGCAACAACTTGCACCCCAAACCCTGACGGCGGCTGGCAGAAGCCACGGCGAAGTTCAGTATCTCCATCTCATCCGCCGCCACCTGCCCCAGCAGGAAACCGGCTACCGGCGGACTCCCGTTGCCTGCCCCGAAATCCTCAGCCACCAAACTCAGAGTGCTGCTGTGGCGCAACTTCTGTTGGTAGTCTTCCGCTGACCAGTGCGCCGCTTCCGGGGATGCGCGCTCCAGCGCATGGAAAGACGGGACATCGGCGGGCGTGGCGGGACGGATCTTCACTTACTCTTCCCCGGCAGCGCAGCGTCGGGGCGACGGACATAGTTGGGTTTGAGGTGCAGCGCGTCCACCATTTCGCCGCGGGCAAACTTCCGGCGGGCGCAGCGGGCTAC
>CBDUYQ010000128.1:0-4494 GCA_965371475.1 uncultured bacterium | reverse complement strand
GCCCGGGGACGGATGGGCTGATACGGGGAAACACTTCACCGTTGCTGGAAAAATGTATTTGGTTGCTCTTCCGTAGGATGAGATTCTTCGACTGCGGCCTGACGGCCTCCGCTCAGAATGACAGGCAGGCGGAGGCAGACCCTTCGGCTTCGCTCCCTCCTTCGCGCTACACGCTTCGGCGGGCAGGCAAGACAAACGGCAGGCAGGCGAACTCAGAATGACAGGCAGGCTTGGAATGACAAGCGAACAGGGAGGGAGCCTGGAATCCCTACGGTGTGCCGGAAAGCTCCAGCGCCAGGGCTCCGATCCGCCGCAGGTCGAGCTTGCCGGTGCCGAGCAGCGGCAGCGCTTCCACCTGAAAAAACTGGTCGGCGCGGGGCGTCCACAGGTTGGGCAGCTCTAGTTGGGAAATTTTTGCCAGACACTCCTTCACGCGGTCTTCCGGCAGGGTGTGCAGCACCACAAGCCGCTCGCCCTTTTTGGCGTCCGGGACGCCGGTGACAACAAAGACCTGTTCGGTGGCGCCGGCCAGTTCGTGCAACCCTTCTTCGATTTTAATATGCGGCACCATCTCGCCGCCAATTTTGCTAAAACGGCTGAGCCGGTCGGTGATGGTCACAAACCCGTCTTCGTCGAGGGTGGCGATGTCGCCGGTGGTGTACCAGCCGTCCTTCAGAACCTCGGCCGTCTTTTCCGGATTGCCGAGATAGCCCTTCATTACATTGGGACCGCGCAACAGCATCAACCCGGCCTCGCCCAGCGGGAGCGGTTCCCCTGTGTCCGGATCCACGATACGGATGCTCATGCCGGGCAGCGGATGCCCGATACGTCCGCGCTTGGCGCCCACCTGCCGGAACCCGGCGGCACGAAAGTCGCGCGTGCTGACCGCTACCACCGGCGAGCACTCGGTGCAGCCGTAACCTTCCAGCGGGCGGATGCCGAAGCGCTGCTCGAAGGCCGTCGCCAACCGTTCGGGCAATTTCTCCGCCCCGGCCAGGACGAACTCGAGGCTGCCGAAGTCTTCCGGCTCGCAGCGCCGGATGTAGGCGTTCAAAAAGGTGGGCGTGGCCATCAGGAAGGTGACCGCATGGCGGCGGACCAGTTCCCCGATGGCGCGCGGTTCGAGCGGGTTGGGATGATAGACAGCGCCAACGCCCTTGGTGACCGGAAAGGCAAGCGTGGCGGTAAACCCGAAGGAGTGGAAGAACGGCAGGATGCCCAGTACGCGGTCGGTCCCGCCCAACGGAAAAATCTGGCTGAACTGTTCGACGTTTGAACCGATGTTGTAGTGGGTCAGCATGACGCCCTTGGGGTCGCCGGTGCTGCCGCTGGAAAAGATAATGGTGGCCAGGTCGTCGATGCCGACCTTGCGCTCCTGGCCGAGAGATTTTTCCAGCACCGCCACGGGAAAAATCCAGGACATCACCAGCGCCATCAGCTTCTCGCCCAGACGGGGATTCGCGGCGGCTTCTTCCAGAAAGATTGGCTCACCGGGCACGGTGAGCTTGACGCGTTCCAGAAACTCCCGTGAGGTTACGACTGTTTTCAGATTGCACTGCCGGGCGCAGGAGGCCAGCACCTCGTCGGAGACTGTATAGTTCAAGTTGACCGGCACTTTGCCAAGCAGCAACGCGGCCAGATTGACCAACGCCCCGGGAACCGACGGCGGCAGAAGAATCCCGACCATCTCCTGCCCCTGCCAGAGCTTCCGCAACCGGCGGGCGAGAAAGATGGAACGGGTAAGCGCGGCGCCGAAACTAACGAATGGGGTGCGCAGGTCAGCCAGGGCAAAACGGAAACGGCGCCGCCGGGCGGTGCGGATGAAGCTGCGATGGATAGGCTGCATGCGCTTCCGGCGGTTCAAAAACGCCTCGGTCTGTAATTCCTGCACGGCCTGCCGGACCTCCGTGGCGGCCGCCGTGGCCGGCAGGGGCGGGCCATAACCAACTGTGACCGGGTACGGAATCTGGCGCGGCAACTTCCACAGGAACTTCCCCTTGTCATAACTGAAGATGCTGCCCCAGACACCTTCCAGGTTGACGGGGATGATCGGAGCTTCGAGCCCTTTCATAATCTTTTCGAAGCCCCGGCGGAAGGGGAGCATCTGGCCGATGCGGGTAATCTGCCCTTCGGCAAAGATACACACTACTCCCCCGTCCTTGATTACCTCTGCGGCGGTGTGCAGAGACTGCAGCAGCTCGCGCGGGCGCTGCTGCGAGGAGATAGGGATAGTACCCATCATGCGCGCCAAGGGCTTGATCCAGGGGAGGTCGTAATACTCCTTGAACATCAGGAAGCGAAGGGAACGGTCGGTCGAGGCCATCAACAGGGCGACGTCCACAAACGAGAGATGGTTGGAGACAAACAGCGCCCCGCCCTTCTCGGGGATGTTGTCGCGCCCCACAATCTGGATGCGATAAATCGTGTGCGTCAGGAACCACAGCAGCAACCGCAAGAGGGACCTCGGCAACAGGTAGGTCCCGTACACGGTGCCCGCCGCCGTCAGCACGGCGGTAAACAGGAACATCATCTGCGGCGACCACTGCCAAACTACCGACATCAGGTAATACAGGCCGGAAGCGAGCAGCATCCCGATGGCCGAAAGCAGACCGGCGGCGCCGAGCACCCCGCCCTTGTGTTTTTCATCCGGGCGGTGCTGAAGGATGGCGCTGACCGGTACGATGTAGAAACCGGAGAAGAACCCCATAAACGCAAGGAAAGCGGTTACGGCTGTAACCGACAGCCCCGGCCAGGCCAGCAGGGCGGCGAACAGGGTGATGCCGGCGGCGCCCAGAGGAATCAGCCCGTACTCGATCTTCCGTCCGGAAAGATAACCCGCCGCCAGGCTCCCGACACCTATCCCCAGCGCGGAGGCGACCAGCAGGTTGCCGGTCTGAGCCTGGGTCAGTGAGAGCACGTCGGATCCGTAAACCAGAATGTAGTTGGTCACCAGGACACCCAGCATCCAGAAATAGGTGTTGCCGATGACGGCCAGGTAAAGCACGCGGTCGTTCCGCACCCATTTCATCTGGGCGAGGAAATCTCCGAACGGGTTGGCGCGGTACTGCTTGGCCGGGTTGAAGGCGGGGACGCGTGTGATGCTCCGGCTGGTGAGCAGTCCCACACCGGCCAGGGTAATCAGGATTACGCCCGACCACACCTGCCGCCCCTCGAGGTATTCGGCCAGCCGGGGCCCCGCGGCCATGCCCAGGATAATTGCGAGGAACGTTCCCAGTTCCAGCACGCCGTTGCCCCAGGACAGTCTCTTCTGCGGGAGGAGTTCCGGGAGCAGGCCGTACTTCGACGGGCTGAAAAGCGCGCTCTGGGTGCTCATCAGGAATATAACGCCGAAAATAAAATACAGGTTCTCTTGTGCCAGAGCGAATGCCGCCAACCCCATCACGCCGATTTCCATGACCTTGGTGGCGATGGTTATCGACCTTTTGCTGAAACGGTCGGCCAGAAAACCGCCGGTCAGCGAGAAGAGGACAAAGGGGACGGTGAACAGAACATTCACCAGAGAGACGTAGCTGTCGCGTTCCTCCTTGGGCAACCCCAGCCCGAAGAGAAGCGACAGCGCCAGAAACTTGAGAACGTTATCGCTGAACGCGCCCTGGAACTGCGTGACAATCAGGCTCCAGAAGCCGCCGCGCCAGCCTTCCCTGCCGGTTTGTGTGGACGCATCCATTGGAGCGAATCTGTGCCCAGGCCGTGTCGGGATTACCAGGAGCCCCCGATGTGCACGCCATCTTAGTCGGGGCACACTGGGGAGTCAATGCATTAATAAAAACCGGTTCCGTGTCTCCCCCGGACAAGGGCACTTCGACTTCGCTCAGTGCAAGCCTGGGAGATGGACGCGAAATTCAAACATTATCCGACGGCAGGAGTTAAAAGATCCCGAAGATTTTTTTGCGGATGGGTTCCGCAGGTTCAGGCAGGTACGGCAAGGGTTTCGATTCAATGGCGGCGCGGGGGTTATCCACGAACAACGCCTGGGTCAGATCCACGCCGAAATGTTTCTTTATGATGCGGCGGGCGTTGCGCAGATGGGGTGGGCGCCGATCGGTATCATGGGCGTCGCTGGCGACGAAATGCACCAACTGGCTTTCGAGCAGCGTAAAGCAGGACTGCTTGACCTTTGCTCCGAACCGGCCCGTCAGCGACCCGGCAGTAATCTGCACCGGGCAGCCCATTTCGACCAACTGCCGGATCAAGTCAATACGCTCTTCAATCAGGATAGGGATACGCTCCGGATGGGTGATAATCGGCACCAGTTCCCGAGTGCGCAATTGGAGAAAAGAATCCTCGATATGGGGAGGGATGGAGTAATAGGCGAACTCGGTGAGGAGATAGTTCCCCTGGTTGAGGGTGTAGAGGCGGGCGTTTTCCATTACCTCTTCGAGATTTTCATAACTTAAATGGAAGTCGCAGCCGGTCATCAATCGGATACGATCGCCGACCTTTTCCTGCAACCCCTTCGCCAGGACCTGATTT
>CBDUYQ010000127.1:0-4503 GCA_965371475.1 uncultured bacterium | reverse complement strand
GGTCTAAAGTTCTCCAATCTGCAAAGTGGACTTGTGGCCGCGGGCTTCCAGCCGGCGCTGGGCGGCCCGGGCCAGATCCAGGCTTTCAAACGGACCCACCCTTACCCGGAAGTTGCCGGAGCCATCCGGGGGAGGCAGGAGCTGCACGGGAAAACTCATCCCCTCCAACTGCTCGCGCAGCCGGACGGCGTCGCGTTCGCTCTTGTAGGTCCGCACCTGTAGATAGACCTGGCGTATGACGGCCGGTGTCCCTGTTGGCTCGCTTGTGTCCGCTGAGGGCGTAGTGACTTCCAACGGTGTCACGGGTGGCCGGGTTGTTTCCGATTCCTTTCCGGCATCTTCCGTTAGGTCCGCTGGAGGCGTTGCCGAGGGAGCTTCTGCCGCCGGAGTCTGACTGGGCGGGGGCACTGCAATAACTTTTGGTTCCTGCTCCTCCGCATCCTTGACGGCCCTGTCTGGACGCAAGGGTTGGGCAGACGGTTGCGTGGTCGCCCGCCGAGGAGGTGGGGATGCGCCTGGTGAAGGCACTGCTGCACGCTGCGCTGCTGGGGTCAGCGGCGGCGGGGCAATTTCCGCTTGCGCGGGGGTAGCGTTGCTCTCCTGTTTTTCCTGTACGGGAGGAACGCTGGATGGCGGAATGCTTGCTGTCATGTCGCCAGCAGGGGACAGGGCAGCCGGACGCGGTTTTATCAATTGCCAGCTTCCCCAACCAATCAAAAGCAGCACGAACACTATTGCTGTCACCATGGACCACCCAAGCCGCCAGTCAGGGCTGAACCGAAGAGTAACGGTAGTGGTTGTGTCAGTTTTGGCCGGAGGCAATTCTTTCGGTAACTCGCCACCTTCCACCAGGGCGGCGAGCGTTTCGCCCAGTGCTTCGCAGGAAGGGAAGCGGTTGTCCGGGTTTTTGTCCAGACAGCGGGCGACAACCTCTTCCATTTTGGCGGGCAGGTTAGGGTCTATCTGGCGCAACAACGGGGGCGCCTCGTTGACCTGTTTGAAAGCAACCTGGGCGGCGGTCTCGCCGTGGAAAGCCCGTGTGCCGGTCAGCACCTCGAAGAGCACCAGTCCGACGGCGTAAACATCGGTGCGCGAGTCCACCGGCTTGCATTCGGCCTGTTCGGGCGCCATGTAGGCGGGCGTCCCGATGGCCTGGCCTGATTTCGTGGCGGGCGCGTAAACCGAGCGGGCGATGCCAAAGTCCATGATTTTTATATTGCCACCGGAATCCACCATCAAGTTTTCCGGCTTGAGGTCGCGGTGGATGACGCCCTGGCTGTGCGCTTCGCTCAAACCCCGGCAGACCTGCTGGATAACCTCGGCCGCTTTGCGGACACTCAGGGCGCCGAAGCGGTTGAGGATCGACCGCAGGCTTTCGCCCTCGACATACTCCATCGAGATGCAGGCTGTGCCTTCTACGCGGTTGAATTCGTAAATCCGGCAGATGTTCTTGTGGGTGATTTGCCGGGCGAGGCGGAGTTCGTTTTTGAACCGCTCCATAATCTTCTGGTCGGCCGCGATTTCCGGCTTAAGAAGTTTCAGCGCCACCAGGTCGCCGGTTTCGCGGTCGCGGGCCTTGTAAACGATGCCCATGCCACCCTGCCCGACCTCTTCGAGCAGGTCGTACCGAACGCTGAGGGCAGCCGGAGCGGGCAGAGGGGTTGGGAAGAGGACGGCGGGTTGGTCTATGCTTTTCTCCGGGCCAGTGGTGGGAAAAGCCACGGACTGGCCGCCCACGGCATGTTCGCCCTTCATCAAAGCGGTGGAGGCGGTCCGGCGCAGTTCGGCATACAGGTTCGGTTCGGTCCAGATGACTTCGTAGAGTTCATCCTTGTCGGTCCGGCCTTCGACGGTCACCTTGCCGAGGTGATGGTAGAGGATGCCTTCGATTTTGCCGCTGCCTTCCTGCACACTGCCGGACACGAGAATCTGGGCGGGCCCGCTGCGTTTGGTGAGCCGGGCGGCCAGGTTGACCACGTCGCCGTAAACGTCGCCGGCTTTGCGGAACCCGATGCCGGTGTTGATGCCGATGCGCATCTGGATCTTCATTTGGTCGGTGAGCCGCTGGTTCAGATCGTGCTGCCGGCGCTGGATGGAAACCGCCGCCTGCACGGCTTCTTTGGGGTCAGGGAATTCCGCCATGACGGAATCCCCGATGGTCTTTACCACCCGCCCGTGAAACGATTCGACCGTATTGCTGACGACATCGGTGTGGCTGTGCAACATAGCGACGCCGGCGGTGTCGCCGTAGCGGTCAAAGTAGGCGGTGGAACCGACCACGTCGGTAAAGAGAACGGTGAGGGAGGACTTCAGGCGCCGCAACTCCTCGTTGATTTCTTCGCGCGCCCGGAGCAGGCTATCTACGTTGGCGTCCGCATCCGTCATTCCAACCAATTATAGCCGTATATGACGCCGGTGAGCGGGCGATTTCAGACTAAATTTTCCAAGGGAACCCGCTCAAGAACGGGGGATGGACGCTGCTGCACTCAGGTTTTGCGGCGGGCAAAGAAACTGTGGGTTTGGGCTACGTCACGCGCAATCTGCCTTTGCAGCGCTTCGGCGGAGGGGAACTTTTTCTCGTCGCGGAGGCGCTTCCAGAAAAGGACTTCGACCGTATGAAGGCGGGTTTTGCGGGGAAAGCGCAGCAGGTGGGACTCCACCAGCAGCTTGCGGCCACGAAAAGTTGGGCGAACACCTACGTTGGTGACAGAAGGGAAAAGCCGGCTCCCGATGCGTGTCTCGGTTACATAGACACCCCGGGCGGGCAGACACGCCTGCTCCGGGACAAAGTTTACCGTGGAAAAACCCAGCCCACGGCCGCGGCCCGCGCCTCGCTTCTGCCCTCCGGTGAGAACAAAAGGCCTGCCCAGCAGCCGGGCAGCGGCGCGCACATCGCCCTCGGCTACCAGGCGGCGAATCCGGGTGCTGGAAATCACCGAGCCGCCGGACTTGACCGGCTCCACGACCCCCACGCGGAAGCCCTGTGCCCGCGCTATCTCCCGGAGCACCGCGGGGTTTCCGGACTGCTTGCGCCCGAAGCGGAAGTTCGAGCCTACATAAACCGCTTCAACCGCCAGCCGCTTGACCAGAATTTTCTCCACAAAAGCGTCCGGCGACAGTCGGGACAAAGCCCGGGTAAAGGGAAGCACGAAGGTCACTTCCATTCCGGCGTCCTCGAACAGGCAAATCTTCTGCTCCAGCGTAACCAGGGGAAGCGGGGCCTTGCCCGGCCTCAGCACCTTTCCGGGATGTGGGTGGAAGGTCAGGACCGCAGGCGTAGCTCCGATTCTGCGGGCTTCCCGGATGACCCGGTCGAAGATCTTCCGGTGGCCGCGGTGGACACCGTCAAAGTTGCCTACGCACAGCACCAGGCCCGGCGCGCGCCTTTTCCACCTGGCCAGCGAGCGTACGACGCGGATAGCCATCAGCCTTCTACCTCGACGGTTAAGCCGTCATAGGCCAGTTCGATTCCCTCCGGCAGGCGTTCATTGGTTGCCGCGTGCGGGAGGTCGTGGGCCATGTGGGTAAAGCAGGCGCGGCGGGGCGAAAGCTCCCGAACCAGGGCTACCGAATTTTCCAGGGTGGAGTGGTTCGGGTGGGGATGTTCACGGAGCGCGGAGAGTACCAACAGATCCAGCCCGCGCAACTGCTCGAAGGACTCCGGCGGGATTTCGCTGAAGTCGGTAACATAAGCCGCGCGGCCAAAACGAAACCCGAGGACGTCCATCTCACCGTGCTTTACCGGCAACGGGATGAATTCTATTCCAAAGACATCGAAGCTGCTTGCAATATCGTGGAGCGCCAGGCGGGGAATGGTGCTGTTGGGCGTGGCTTTGCCGAAGACGTAGTGGAAGGTTTTCTGGATGCCCACCCGAGTCTCCGGCGAAACATACAGCGGAATCTGCCCCTGGCGCAGATTGTAAGCGCGCAGGTCGTCAAGCCCAAGGATGTGGTCGGCGTGGCAGTGGGAATAGACCACCGCGTCCACCTGCCCAACCTTGGCCTGCAACATCTGCTGGCGAAAGTCGGGCGAGGTGTCGATTACAATGTTGCGCCCGCCGTATTGCAAAAGGATGGAGGGGCGGGTGCGGCGGTCACGGGGGTCTTCCGAATGGCAGACGGCACAGGAGCAGCCCAGTGTGGGCACCCCCATGGAGGTTCCGGTTCCCAGGAAGGTGACTGTCAAATTCCCCATGGAGGTTATTGGCCCGGTTGCGGAGAAGTATCAGGCAGTTCGCCCCCCGAGACGCGCACAAACAACAGGCGCAGTTCAGAGAGGAGTTGTTCGAGCAACTGTTTTTCCTCCGGAGCAAGGTTTCCGCGGGTCTTCTCTTCCAGAACTCCGAGCAGGTCGATGGTGTGCCGGGCGGCCTCCAGGTCGGCCGGGAAGCGTCCCTGTTCGGGGTCTTCCACCAGGCCCAGTTGGAGCATGGCCGTGGTGGAAAGAGACATCAGTAGGCCCTCAAAGGGCATACGGGCAGCCGGGGGGGCGGCTTCCCGGTA
>CBDUYQ010000126.1:0-4520 GCA_965371475.1 uncultured bacterium | reverse complement strand
GTGTCGCCCAACTGAAACCGCGCCGCCTCAATCCCCCGGCTTTCCAGTTTTTCCCGTTCTTTTATCGGAACCTGAAAAATCTTCTGGTACTTCTCCACGGCCCGGTCAAGGTCGCGGACGACGAAGTCAATATGATGAATCCGCTTGAGCTTCATACCGCTGCCCCATAGGTTGATAGTTTAGGCAGGGCAGACGGAAAACCGCCTTGGGGGCGCCTCGCATTTGCCTGAGTGCCTGGTTCGAGCATAACCTTTCAAGCCGGGATTCTTCAGCCCAGCCCCCCATCCGGGTATCCGGGAAGTCCTTATGAACTGTTTCCTTTTTGAAACAATTGGTAGATTAATATACCATAGGCGGGTGGCTGTCAAGGAGTTTTGGTTCCGGGACGGTACCACCCAATCCGGGGAAAGGACCTCGTTGGAAGGAACCGGAACCCGCTGTATCATAGGGAGTTAGAGAGGGCCGATATGACTTTTGTTGTAGAAGACCACAGCCCGTTGCCGGCGCACGCGCAAATCAAAGAGCAGATTAAACTGGCGCTGCTGCTTGGCCGGCTGCGGCCCGGAGACACCTTGCCCTCGATCCGCGATGTCGAACGGGACTCCGGCATCAGCCGCAACATCGTCCGCAAGGCCTACCTCGACCTGCAACACGCCGGCATCCTCACCCTGCGCCACGGCAAGGGCGTCCTGGTGGAAAAACATCTGAGTTACACCCAGCGCGACAAAATCATGAAGAAGTGCGAGACCCTTTCCCAACGGACTCTCCAGCAGGCGACTCGGTTGGGCCTCTCGCCTTCCGCCTTTGCCCGTTATCTCTACCAGCAGGCCCGCGACCTGGAAAATCAAACCCCTTCACTTCTCTTTGTCGATGCCACCAAAAACACTGCGCTTGACCGCGCCGCCAAAATTTCCATCATCTGGCACGTCAACATCCCCGGCGTCTCCATCGAAGAACTGGCCGCCCTGCGCCCGGCCGAATTAAAAACCACGGGAAAGATTCTCACCAACTACCTGCGCCTCGACGAAATCACCCGCATTGCGCACGGGGCCGGTGTGGATGTCATCCCGCTCAGCCTCTCTTTTACTTCTACCATGCTGGCGGAGTTCGAGCGTCTTCCGGCCAAGGCCGCCGTCGTACTGGTGCTGGATGACCGCGACTACCCCTCGCTGAAACTGATTCTGGAAAGTTACCGCAAAGTCCTAGTGGACCCTTCCGTCAACCTGGCTTCCTTGCCTTACAGCAAAGCGCGCAACCTGAACCAGATGGTCAAGTCCGGCAAGTACCATAAAATTATTATCAGCAACCGCATCTGGGACAAAGTTTCCGAGCAGGTAAAGAAACATCCGTCCGTCACCCGCCCGCAAATGGAAATCGACCTGGCCTCGCTGGAAAGCGCGCGCATCCGCGCCGGGGTAATCGTCTAATGGAGAGAGTTCAGCAGAATGAGTTTTAGATAATCCCTTCGTCCTTGAGTCTGTCCATTTCCTTATCTGACATTCCCAGCACATCGCAGAGGATTTCCTTGTTGTGCGAACCGAGCGGCGGCCCCACCCACTCCGTCCGTCCCGGGGTCTCACTCATTTTGGGAATCATGGTCGGTAGCTTTACCGTGTCGCCGTCGCCGAGGGGCACCTCTTCAAATAGCCCGCGCGCCAGAAAGTGCGGGTCCTTCACCATGTCCTCCACCGAATAGATGGGCCCGACGGGTACGCCCACATCTTCCAGCACACGCAGCACCTCATCATGGGTATTCTCTTTGGTCCAGGCGATTATGGCGTCTTCGATTTCGTCCACGTGCTTTACGCGGTCGTTGTTATGGGTGAAGCGCGGATCCTCGGCCATCTCGGGCAGGCCTATCGCCTTCATCATCCGCTTGAAGATGCTGTCGCTGTTGCCCCCAATGATGATGTACTTGCCATCCTTACAGGGGTAGGTGCCGGTCGGTACGATGCCGGAGAGGCGGGTGCCTTCCCGGCCGCGGATGACGCCGCACTTGTCGTACTCGGGAACAATCCCTTCCATCATATTAAAGACGGCTTCGTAGATGGCCACATCCAGAAGTTGCCCGGTCTTCCCGCCTTTCACGTCCCGGTGGTAAACCGCCATCAGGATGCCGATGGCGGCATGTAACCCGGCCAGCGTGTCTCCCAGACTGAGGTTGGGCCTCACCGGAGGCATGTCCGGAAAGCCGGTCACAAACCGCAACCCGCCGACGCCTTCGGCCACCGAGGCAAAGCCGGGCTTGCTGGAGTTCGGGCCGGTTTGCCCCCAGCCCGACACCCGCGTCATGATGATGCGCGGGTTGATCTTTTTCAACTCTTCGTACCCCAGCCCCCATTTTTCCATCGTGCCGGGTTTGAAGTTCTCCAGCACCACATCCACCTTCTCCACCAACTGACGGACAATCTCCTGCCCCTTGGGTTCGCGCAGGTTGACCGTGATGCATTTTTTGTTCCGGCCCAGGATGTACCACCACAGCGCCGTGTCTTTGTGCATGGCGCGCCAGGTGCGCAGTGGGTCGCCCACGCCCGGCGGTTCAATCTTGATGACCTCGGCGCCGAACCATGCCAGCATGACCGCAGCAAACGGCCCGGCCAGCAACTGTCCCATCTCCAGAATGCGCAGCCCTTCCAGCGGCCTCGGTTTCTTGGTTTCTTCTGCTCCCATTGTTTTTACCCGGCGGCGCGGATCCCAATCGCCTCCGGCACCGGACCGAAGGTGAATTTTTTGACTGCTCCGCGCTCCTCGCGCTTCTGTTGGCGGAGCTGCTCGCTGGCTTCCTTGTCGAGGTCGTGATTCTCTCCTGTGAACACCACACCGTAGTCGCGCTGGGCGGTTTCTGCCGAAACCAGCTTGCGGCGAACATCAGCCTGCACTTTTTCCAGCGGCCGGTCGAAGGGATCCTTCCATCCACCGCCGCCGGCAGTACGGTAAATCAGGATGTCGCCCTTGGAAACCGGGATGGCGTCCACCTTGGAGGCCAGGTCAACCTCCTCTCCATTTTTCCGGATGAGTTTCTTGGTACTGAGCGAACCCGGCAGCCCACCCAGGATGCCCCACGGGTTCGACCGGTCGCGGTCGTCGTGGATGGAGATTTCGCCGTCGGCCTCGAAGCGGTATTTCTTGTGGACCGCGTTTCCGCCGCGATGAAACCCGGCCCCGCCGGAATCCATCAGCGAACCGTACTCCAGAATGGTGATGGGGTAGTAAGTCTCCAGGTATTCGCTGGGGATATTTTCAAACAGCGGCCACCAGGAGTGCGCGTCCATCCCGTCGCCCATGGGACGGCCCGGTATGCCGCCGAAACTTATCTCCATCAGGTGGAAGAACTTGCCATTCTCATCGTTGCCGCGATAGAGCAGATAGGGCGAGGTGCCGTACCCGGCGGCGGTGGTCAGGTCGGGCGCCTGCTGCCCGAGCGCTCCGCCCAGCACATCGAACAGTCTGGTCAGAGCGTGCGTCCGGCAACCCAACGCCGCGGGGAATTCCGGCAGGATGAGGGTCCCTTTCGGCTGGGTGATGTGCAGCAGGGGATAGAAGCCGTCGTTGAACAAAATCTGCGGATCGAACACCATAATCAGATAGACGCCGATGAACATCTTGAACATCTCTTCGTTCAGGTAGAAGTTAATCGGCCCCGGCGCCTGCGGGTCGGTCCCGGTCCAGTCGAAGTAACCGTGTTCGCCCTCGCGCCAGATGGTGAGCTTCATCTTGTAAGGTCCGTTTCCACGTCCGTCGTCGTCAATATAGTCCTCGAAACTCATCTTCTGCTCCGGCAGGTTCTTGACGATGAGTTGCGCCATGGCGCGGTGGGTGCGCTCCAGCAGGGCTTCGCAGGCCGCCAGGTAGAGGTCCGTGCCGAACCGGCCACAGAGTTCCCAGACACGCTTTTCCGCGGTGCGGCAGGCCGCGATGATGGCCATCAGATCGAAGTAGTTCATGGTCGGCATGCGCGAGTTGGTCAGCAGCAGGTCGAGCACGTCTTCATTCAGCTTCCCGCCGTCGAAAATCTTCACCGGCGGAATCCGCATCCCCTCGGCAAATATCGTCATGGCGTCGGTGGGCATGCTGCCGGAAACCGGCCCGCCAACATCTATCGTATGGCCGAACTGCGACGACCAGCCCACTCGCTCGCCTTGGTAGAAAATGGGAATCAGCACCATCCAGTCGTTGATGTGCGAGATGGCGCCTTTACAGCGGTAGGGGTCACTCAGAAGAAATACGTCGCCCTCATTGATGCCGCGCTCCCAGTCGCTCATAAAGCCGGAGATGTAGGAGCCGAACTGCCCCACCACCATGCGGCCGTCCGGGGTGCAGATCATCGGGAATCCGTCGTGCTGCTCGCGGATGACCGGGGACATCGCCGACCGGAACAGAACGGTATCCATCTCAAAGCGCGCGTTGCGCAGCGCGTTCTCGATGATGTCGAGCGTAATCTTATCGACCTTGGGCGTCTTCTTGCCGCTGCGGCGCTTCGCTGTTCCTGCTTTCTTCCGGCTGCTTTTCTTCGCTCTCTT
>CBDUYQ010000125.1:0-4542 GCA_965371475.1 uncultured bacterium | reverse complement strand
CGGCGGCAGGCAGGCTCGGAATGACAAATGACAAATGTTGGCAAAGGGCAATCCCCTTGCAGGCAGAATAAAACCGGCGACGAAAGCGCGGCGCGGCGCCGCCGCTACCTGACTGACGGTGAATGACAATGTGGATACGGTTCGTAATCTATGGCGTGCTGGGGTGGTGCGTGAGCATCGTCTGGTCGGCCGTTGAAGACCGCCTGCGCGGCCAAGCGCCGGACTGGCGGCTGCGCGGGCAGGTTTCGCTCTGGGCCTTTCCCCTCTTCGGATTGCTGGCAGTTTTTTATGAACCGGTGCATGACGGCCTGCGCCCGATCCACTGGTTCATGCGGGGCGCCACCTACGCTGTAGGCATCTGGGTGGTAGAGTATGTGGCGGGCTGGCTGTTAAGCAAGTTGCTGGGCCACTGCCCCTGGGACTACTCCGGCTGGCGCGGCAACCTGCAGGGGCTGATAACCTGGGAGTTCGGGGTGGTGTGGTTCGCCTTCGGGCTCGCACTCGAACCGGTGCATGATTTTCTGGTGCGGCTTACCCCGGTACTGGAAAACATCAGTTTTTAGTATTCTAAACAACCCATGAAAACAGGCGACCCAAAAATGAACCGGCGGTTCTGGGAATCTCTCTCCCCGGAGACACTGCTGGGCGCTATGGAATCCGAGGGGGCCTGGGCGGTCCCGCGGGACCTATACCGGGGTGCGGTGGAAGGATTAATGCATACCGACCCGGAACGGGCCGGAAGAATCCTGACCAACCTGGCCGAGCAAGTGGAACACCCCGACCCGGACGTCCGGGGGCCGTCGGCGAAACTGCTGATTGAGATGGGGGACCTCTACGTCCTGTCGTATGCGGAGGTACTCGACGGAGCCATCCTGCACGTCGAAAGTCAGCTGGAAGAAGAGACCGTGGAGGAGTTACAGGAACTGCTGACCGATACCTTTCTCGACCTGCGCAAGCTGGCCGCGCACAGCGTTCCCATCAAGATGGGCGAGGCCCGCATCGTCTGCGCCAACAACTGCGGAGAAGAGGAGATGCTGCCCATCCACCGCCCCACCTCGGGACCGGAGCAGACCTACCTGGCCCGGCTCTACTGCTACCAATGCTCAACGGTTACGAAATGGACCTCCGTGCAACCCGAGCGGCGAGAACCTCCCAAATTTGGTAACCAAGACACTGCGGTGGAGGAGCCAAAAACCAAGCCCAACCAGCGCTTCCGGAGTGACCGGCGACGGTCCCGGCGCTCGCGCACCCGGCTGCCGATTCGGGTGCGCCGGGAAAACGAACCCCTGGGGGAGGCGGAAATCGGCACGACCATCGACACCTCTAAAACCGGCGTCCTCTTTATCTCCTCCCGGGCCTTTGAGTCCGAGGAAAGGGTAGCGGTTGTGCTTCCCTACGAAGAGGGAGATTTTCACACGGAAGTCCGCGCGCGTGTGATCCGCGCCCTGTCCAAAGACGGGCAGTACCATGTGGCCCTGCACTACCTTCACTAGCGCCAGCGGAGAATCCGGGCATAGGGTTCCGGCGGTGTGAAAGCTAACAATCCATTTGCCTTATGGGGTGTTTTTCTTTTATTATCAGGCAGATTCGAGGATAGAATCAGGGTTGCAGTGGAAGGGAGTTCTTAGCTTCTACGGTGAGGTATGAGAACAGAAGCTGAAATCGCGGCGGTACGCGACTATGTGCGGGCGCTGAACGCGCTGGTCAAGTCTGTGCGGATGTACGGCCTCGAGCACGAGCGGGTCACCAGCCAGATTGACATCGCCTGGGCCAAGCTGCAAACCTCCCTGTCAGACAACCCCAGCTTCCTGCTGGGCGCTTCGGCCTCGGTCCTGACGCTTGATACCATCCCGCTGGGCGATTCGCCGGTCGAGAGGGGCTTGGCCGAGTTGCTTTCCAAAGGCGGCGTTACCAGCATCCAGTTTGCGGCCCATGTAACCCACGAAGAGTTCTCCCGGTTCGTGCATGCGGTAGCGGGCAGCGGCAAGGCCCAGCCCGGCGGGGTGCTCACACGGTTACATTCTGAGTTGGGCAACACCCCGACGGCGGGCATCCGGGTGAACGTCACCGGCGATCAAGCAGCGAGCGTGGAAACTGCGGCCCCGCCTCCGACGATTAATATCGAAATACTGCTCAAGGCCCTCGAAGACCCCAAGAAAATGGCCGAGGTCCTCGACCCTATTTTCGCTGCTATCCCCGAAGGCCAGCTCCCGCCCATGCCGGAGCCCGAAGCCGTCCGGCTGCTGCGGCTGATCGGCCTCCTGCAGGAAGCTGCCCAAGATTCTTCCAAAACCAGCCAGGTGCAGCAGCACTTGAATGCCATCTCCCCGACCGCTAAAGCCATCTGGAAGCAGTCGCTGGAGGCGCTGGCGGAAGCACCGGCAAAAGACGACGACGAATCGCTGCTTACCCGCTTGGGCACCGACCTCTCCGTCCGCTACGCGGTGGACGGCTACCAGCAAAACCAGTTTTCGAGTGAAGCGCTGCCGGAAATCTTCCAGCGGCTGGGCAAGGAAATCAGTGCCCTGGGAGGAGCGGCGGCTGCCGGGGAAGATGCCGAAACCCTGCTGGCCGACGCTATCGGTGACCAGTTCTGGGAAGCCGCTCCGGCGGACAAAAAACGGGAGACGCTGCTCTCGACGGAAGCTTGGTGCGTCCCGTCTTTCAGCATCAAACCCATCGTAAATCAAATGATCGAAGCGGGCGAAAACCAGGAGGCGCTCAACCTCCTGCTCAACTACGTCTCCTGCATTCTAAGCCCCAACCCAGCCACCCGGCGCCGGACGGCGCACGGGATACGCGACATCGCCAACCTTTACGCCTCGACCTTCTCCGAAGCTCTGGAAGGCGCCTTCGAGAAACTGCTCGAGCAGATGCAGAAGGAAGACCAGCCGGATCTCAAGAAACTCATCACCGACGCCCTGCTGCAGGTCAACACCGCCGCCACCGCCATCCTCAAACCCACGCCGGGCAGCGTCAACCTGAGCTGCATGACCTGCAAAGAAGAGCTGGTTTCCATGGTCGCGCTCGGCCCCTGGGCCGACACCTCCGCCCAGCATGATATGCCGCTCTACTGCCTGCGCTGCGGTGATGCCACCCTGTGGTCGAGCGCCGAAGCCGACCGCCGCGCCGCCGAAGCCGAAGCCGGAGGAAAGACCGCAGAAGAACTACGGAGCGGCGATGACCGGCGCAACATCCGCCGGGTTCGGATGAAACTGCCTATCCGGGTCCGCTCGGAAGCGCCGGGGCAGGACTTCACCGTCGTCGGGGAAACCATCAACATCTCCCGTACCGGCGTACTCTTTCAATGCCAGCGACTGATGCCGGTCGGGCTGCACGTCCTTATACTGATGCCCTACGACCCCGGCGAAAACCTGCCGGAATCCAAATCCCGTGTGGTGCGCTGCGACCAGAAGGAATCCGACTACTTTGTCGCCCTCCACTTTGAGAAGTAGTGAAAAGTAACTCGCAAAAAACTTTGCGGGAAAATTTACTCCGCGCTTGAAACTTGCCCTAAGCCTTCTTCCGCCCGTCCACCCACCCATCCAGCAATCCATCAACCGACCAGCGGTCCACCGTCTCATCCCAGAGCAGGACGGGAACCAGCAGCAGGAAGCGCGGCAGGATGTGCGTGGTGACGTTGAAAAACGGCTCCTTGAGCGCGTGGCCGTAGAGGACGGTCAGCAAAAGGAACCCGAGGACCACCGCCGAGGGCCGCCGCCGCCAACCCACTACCAGCGCCCAACCGGCCACCAACTCGACAAACGGAATGATGTAGCCCATGGCGTAGAGCAGCCCGGCGGGAATCCACGAGTCGGCATACCCTTCGACAAACAGTTTCTGCGCGTGCGCATCCGCCCCCATCACAAAAACCTTGTAGTACCCCGCCATGCCGAACAACAGCCCCGCCATCACCCGGCTGAATAACACCATCCACATAAGTCCGGTCTTGTTTATCCCTTCCATGGTTTCTCTCCTTTACGAATGTGCCAGGAAATTTTTGAGCAGGGCGCGCCCATGCTCCGTGAGGATGGATTCGGGGTGGAACTGCACGCCCTCGATTTTCCAGCGGCGGTGGCGCAGGCCCATGATGACTCCGTCTTTTGTCCGCGCTGTGACCACCAGCGCCTTGCGCGGGAATTTTTTGGGCGAGACCACCAGCGAGTGGTAGCGCGTGGCCAGAAAGTTTTGCGGCAGGCCGCGGAAGACCCCCTTGCCGTCGTGCCGGATAGGGCTGGTCTTGCCGTGCATCAACTGTTTCGCGCGGACCACCTCCCCGCCGAAGGCCTGCCCGATAGCCTGGTGCCCCAAGCAGACGCCGAGTATCGGAACGCGCCCGGCAAAGCGTTCGATAACCGCCAGCGTCTCGCCGGCGTCACCGGGCACGCCCGGGCCGGGGGAAATCAGAATGTGTTTGGGCTTCATCCGTTCGAGTTCGGCCAGGGTGAACTGGTCGTTGCGGCGGACGACCACCCGCTCCCCCAGTTCGCCCAGGTACTGCGCCAGGTTCCAGGTAAACGAGTCGTAGTTGTCGAGCAAAAA
>CBDUYQ010000124.1:0-4559 GCA_965371475.1 uncultured bacterium | reverse complement strand
TCCGGGTCGGCCTCTTCGTAAGCCAGTAGCGCATGACAGGTGGCGCAATCACTCTCAATCGAACGCTCTCCGTCCGCGGTTGTGTGCATTCCGTCGTGGCAACGGAAACAGCCCGGGAAAGGGTCGTGCCCGAGGTTGTTGGGGTAGGTCCCCCAGAAGACATTCATCGCCGGAAAAACATTGCGCTGGTAGATGGCAACCAGGGCTTCCGCGGCCTCTTCAATCTCTGACCGCCGGGCGGAATTGAATATCTCCGGGTACTGCCTGCGGTAGAACTCGCGCAGCCGGGTGGGAATCTGGCTGGCGGCTTCCGCATGTGAAGCAAAGGAGAGTTGCAGTAACTCCATCCCCTGCTGCTTCACAAAGGGGAGCGCACGATGGATCGTGCCCGCGGCCAGCGCCTGGTCCAGCGCCTGGCCGGGCATCTCATAGGCGTGGGTGGGGCGGTTGTGGCAGTCCATGCAATCCATGCGCCGCTGCTCGCCACCCGCTTCCAGTTCCTCCAGAGGCGGGGCGCCGTCGGCAAAGTATTCGCGCACCGCGCCGTCCGGGGCTTCATACCGGACATAAACAATCTCCTGCCGTTGCCGGTCGCCGGCGATGTAAGTCATCCGGCCCACGGTGTCGAGGTGCGCGCCGTGGATACCTTCAATCGCGCGCGTCCCCGGATTCACCCCGCCGGTGTGCAGGGAGAGGACCGTCTGTGTGAAAGAATTTTCTTCGTCCTCGGCAAAGTGCGGCCGGACCACAATCTTGTCACCGTGGAACTTCGCCGGCCAATGGCACTGCTCGCAGGTATCGATGGAAGGCCGCAGGTTCTCCACCGGGGTGGGAATCGGCCGCGGGTAAAGGTTGAGCGCCACCGAAACCAACTGCCAACTCCCGGAAAGCTTCGAGCGCACGAACCACGGCGCCCCCGGCCCGATGTGGCACTCCACACAGGCGACGCGCGAGTGCGGGCTGCGCTGGTAAGCGGTAAACTCCGGCTGCATCACCGTGTGGCAGGTCTGTCCGCAGAAGCTGACCGAGTCCATGTAATGCACACCCTTGTAGGTGGCGGTCAGGAAGAGCGCCAGGTTGAGCCCGCTCATCGCGATGATGAACCAGAATGTCTCCCGCAGGTGCGGCTCGCGAAAATCAATCTGCGGGTATTCCTTCGGGAGCGTGCCGACGCTTACCAACTCACGCCGGCGCAAAAAGATTCCCACGGGAATCAGCAGCAACCCGAGGGCAAAAACAGCCGGCAAAATCAGAAACGCAATAATCCCGACGTAGGGCCCAATGCGGACACCAAAAAACTCTGTGGTGTAGAAGGTTAAAAGGGTGATGGTGCTGCCCGTGGTAAGAACAATTCCCACCTGGCTGATGAGGTTGTTGCCCAGAAACACCACCGGGCGAACAAACCCCCGTACCAGAGCTGTCCCAATCGGGCCCGGTGCGTTCATTTTCTGACTCCCGCAAGGAGGAGTTTTTCCATCAACAACTTACGGTACTCCTCACTTCGCTACTTCCTGTCCGCAGCAGTCAATGGAAGGACACACACGTCCTCCTCACTACTATATGCAACTAAAGGGCCAAATACCGGGCCGCCTCCTGCCGGGCCTCCACCCGAAGCAGAAGAAAAAAATTTGAACACTTGCACCCTTGCAGGAGTCTTAGCTATGAGTGAACAATATGACCTCAATCGCGGAGTCCATCATATTGAACCCAGCACCAGCCAGGGAGCAGACGGCGAGCCTGGAGTTGGAAGAGGCCGTCCGCCAGCACGCCCGGCTGGCGTACCAGGTGGCTTACTCAGCGTTGCGCAACCACCACGACGCCGAGGACGCTACCCAGGAAACCTTTCTGCGCCTGCTGCGCTACCGGGGGCGGATGGAAAAAGCCCGCAATCCGCGAGCCTTCATCGCACGGGTTGCCTGGCGGGTAGCGCTCGACCGGCTGCGCAAACGGAAACGCGCCGCGGAAATTCCTCTGGAAGACACCGCCGCCCCGGTATGGGAGATGCGCGCCCGGGGCCGTTCACCCGAGACAATGGCCGCCGCCGCCGAGATGCAGACCTTGCTGGAACGTCTGGTGAACACCCTGCCCCGTAAACTCCGCGAACCCTTTGCGCTTTCGACGGTCGAAGAGATGAAAACAGCCGAGATCGCCGCCGTGCTCGGCATCCCCGGCGCTTCGGTACGCACGCGGCTGTTTCGCGCCCGCCGGTTGTTGCAGGAAAAATTGACATCCCTGCTGGTTACCCCGGCGGGAGGGACACGATGAACGAGAAACACTCCGAAGAGATGGAAATTTTGCTCGACCGGGCAGTGGAACACTACCGTGCCGCCGAACCCCGCCCGGGGCTGGAACAGCGCATACTGGCCGGGTTGCAGTCGGCGCCGGCCCCCGCGTTGGGCTGGCACTGGAAAGGTGTGCTGACCACCGCGACGGTGCTGCTCACAGCGATCACACTCTATTGGGCGCTTCGCTCTCCGTCGGCAGACCAATCATCCCCCGAACGGCCCAGAATCGCCCGAACCGAACCCGCAGAAACGTCCGCGCCGCCGGAACCATCTGCTCTCCCGGCCTCAACCAAGCCTGCTGCACCCGCGCCCCGCCTGGCTGCCCGGAGAGATCCGCGAGCAGGACAACCAACGAAGGTGATGGTTGCAGAAGCAGCCGCTCCTCCGCGCCGGGCCACCTTCCCGTCGCCGCGCACACTCTCACCACAGGAGATATTGCTGGTTCGTTTTTTGCAGGCAGCGCCGCGGGAGGTAATGGCGACGGTAGCCCTGCCTCCGCAACCCCTGGCAGTAGCCAAACTGCCGGAGCAGAAAATCACCATTGAACCTCTGCCGGGTTTCATTGCACTCAATCCCGAACAAGAGAATACCCAAGGAGAATAACCGATGCGTAAAACAGTTGTATTAACACTGGCCCTGGCGTTATTTGCCAGCGCGGTATTTCTGCCACACGCTGCTGCTATAGACAATGCCCAATCAAACGGCCAAGAGTCACGGAACGTTTACAATGTGGAGTTCAAAGTCGAAGAATTCAGGAACGGAACCCCGGTAAACACGCGGCACTATTATCTGCGGCTCCGGCACTTGGGACGCTCGGCTATCCGCGCGGGCAACAAAGTTCCCCTGATTACCCCCGAGGGTCTCCAGTATAAGGATGTGGGTCTTCGTCTCGACTGCCAACTGCGGGAACGGGGCAGGATGGTGGAGCTCGATGTCGCCTTTGAGATCGAGAGTTTTGCGCTGGAGGACCAGGCGAAAAATACGGGCACGGCCCCCCTGCTCCGGGAAATACAGTCTGAGGTCTCTACGGCCGTGACACTGGGCCAGCCCACCATCATCAGCAAGATTGACGATGCGATATCCAATAGCCGCTACGAACTGAAGGTGACTGTCACCAAGGCGGAGTAGGCAAGCCATCACCGCGCAATGGCGCACGGTTTTGCGGCGCCCGAACCAACCTCCGGTGCGGGGGAAAACCACAAACGGGTCTTTTCCCGCACTCGGGCGGCTTCCCGCAGCACGAAAGAACCTCCCGCCACGGGTGCTACTTCTTCAATGTCCGCAGGTAGGCGATGACATTGTTGCGGTCGTCATCGCTCAGACCCTTGACCGGCTTTTTCTTGCCGCGGCCTTCGGTCAGGAGTTTAGCAATCGCCTCGTCGCTCATGGCCGCCACCGCGTCCGTGTTGATGGCCAGTCCGACTTTGAGCATCTTGGCCATCTTGGGATTGCCCGTCCCGTCGGCGGCGTGACAGATAGCGCACTTCTTCTTGAAAAGAGTTTTGCCGGCTTCAGCATCACCGCCGGCCACGGCTAGTACCGGCAGGATAAGACAAAGGGAAAGGACCAGGACCGCGCCCAGGAAATATTTCATCATACTTCTCCTTGGGTAAATTCCGCGGCAGTCAAAAACTCACAAAATCACTGGCCGGACTGTCCCCCTAACAGCCCAGACGGATTCCAAAGACCTATTTCTTCAGCGTACGGACGAAGGCGATGATGTTGGCTACGTCTTGCTTGCCAGTCCCTTTGACCGTCTTCATCTTGCCTTTGCCTTCGGCAATGACCTTGGCAATTTCCTCGTCGCTCAATGCCTGCACGGCCTCCGACCCCAAGTCCTTAATTTCGACCTTGAGCATCTTGGCCATTTTGGCGTTGCCGGTCCCGTCGGCGGCGTGGCACATCGCGCAGCGTTTTTTAAAAACCAGCTTGCCGGTTTCCGCGTCTCCCCCGGCCACCAGCAGCGCCGGAACCATCAAGACCAATACCAGAATTACTGCTGAGAAAGTCGTCCTTCCCATTCCATCCTCCCTTGCGGCCTTTGCCGCCCCTGAACCCGGCGAACAGGCCGGGCTACTGACATGGATGCAATCCCAAGGCCAAACTCAAATTTTCCCTCTTTCCGGCCTTTTACTCACTTGGATGCTATTTGACCTCTTCCAGGTGAAACTTTTTCATTTTGTAGCGCAGCGCATCCCGGCTGATATCGAGCAGCCGGGCCGCCCGGCTCTGGTTGCCGTGGGCCTGCTTGAGGGCCTGCTCCACCAGACTGCG
>CBDUYQ010000123.1:0-4602 GCA_965371475.1 uncultured bacterium | reverse complement strand
AGCCAAGAGATTCTTCGGCCTTCGGCCTCAGAATGACGACTGGCGCCGGAAATCGCAGACAGGAATGTCTGCGCCACCGGTATATTTGGCGGGCAGGCAGGCGCTGAGGACGCAGAGAAATGGCAGAGGGAAAAGAACTGGCGGTGGTGCTGGTCAGCGGCGGGCTGGACTCCTGCGTGACCACCGCGATGGCCGCCGAAGAATACGACCTGGCCCTGCTGCATGTTGATTACGGCCAGCGGACGGAACGGCGCGAGCGCAAAGCCTTTGAAGAGATTGCCACGCATTATCGCGTGGAAGAAGACCGGCGGATGGTTGTCCCGTTTGCCCACTTTGCGAAGATAGGCGGTTCGAGCCTGACCGATGAGTCCATCCCGGTGAGCGAGGCCGACCTGGACTCGAAGGATATCCCTACCAGCTACGTCCCGTTTCGCAACGCCCAGTTTCTTTCCGCCGCGGTTTCGTGGACGGAGGTGCTGGGCGCGAAGAAAATTTTCATCGGAGCGGTGTGGGAGGACAGTTCCGGCTACCCGGACTGCCGGCCCGAGTTCTACCGGCTATTCAACCAGTTGGTGCGGGTGGGGACGAGGCCCGAGACCGAGATAGAAATCGTAACGCCCCTTATCCATCAGGAAAAGCAGGAGATTGTCCGCCGGGGCATCGCGCTCAAGGCCCCGCTGCATCTAACCTGGTCGTGCTACCAAAACGAGGAGGTGGCCTGTGGAACCTGTGACAGTTGCGCGCTGCGGCGGCGAGCTTTCGAGCGGGCAGGGGTCCAAGATCCTATCCCGTACCGGGAAGAAATTCGCTATACTTGAACTTCAGAAGGCGGCCTCCGGCTGCCTCGCAATCGTGGGAGAGAGGATGATGCACACACAATCGAGAAAATATGCCGGGTCGATCTTGGCGGGAGTTCTGGTTGTTTCTCTGACGCTGTTGCCGGTGGTGGCGCAGGAGGAGAAAGAAAAGGAACCTACAGCTACTGTTGACGGTTTACTTCTTTTCTATGACGGCCTGCCGTTTGCCGACGCGACGATTATTTTCAAGGCGGAAAAGGATGAGGTAGAGTTTGAAACCCAGGTGTACACCGATGAGAACGGTAAATTCTTCCTGGACAACTTGCCCGGCAACACCCGTTACACGGTAGTAATTCGGATGGACAAACAGGAACTCTTTGAGCTTCAAAAGGTCCGCGTCAAGGTGGGGGAGACCACGGAAGTGATCATTGACCTGAAGGCCGAAGCCAAGAAGCAGGGTCAGGAGTTGACCGAGGAAGAAGCGGCGGATTACCGGAAGAACCTGGAAGACCGGAAAAAAGGGAAGATGATGAAGGCCCGGTTTGACCAGGGCGTGGCCTTCCTGAAGCAGGAGCGATATAGTCAGGCGGTTTCCGAGTTGGAGGTTGCGGCCCGGCTGGATTCCACCCAGGTCGCCATATTCGCCAACCTGGCGCGGGCCTACAACGGCGCCAACCAGTATGACAAGGGCATTGGGGCCTACGAGAAGGCCATCGGACTGGATCCAACTGCCGGCGGGCTCTACAACAATGTGGGCCAGCTTTATCTTAAGACGGGGAATGTGGATAAAGCGATAGAGTCTTTTTCGAAGGCCGCGGAGATTACCCCGGAAAAGGCCGGCATGTTTTACTACAACATGGGTGTCACACTCTTCAACGCCGATCGGCTGGAGGAGGCGATTGAACCCTTCCGAAAAACCGTGGACCTGGAGCCGCAGCGCGCCGAGGCCCATTACTTTCTGGGGGTGTGCATGTTCCGGAACGCCGACTGGGTCAACATGAAACCCCTGCCGGGCACGGTAGAAGCCTTCGAGACCTATCTGAAACTTGAACCCAAGGGCCGGTATGCCTCCGAGGCAAAGCAAACCATTGAAAGCATCAAGACCACGTTTAAGCAGTAACCCGCTCGCGAGGGGACCCCTGGTATGAGATGCCGGCAACCAGCGAAAGCCCACTGTCGGGAGACGGGGTGGCGTTTTCCTCTCCTGCGGTTCCTCCCGTTCCTCCTGGTTCTTGCCCAGTGCGCCCTGGCGGCAGGCGCGCAGGAGACCCCGCGGGGAGTTATCCAGGGGCGCGTACTGGACGAACAGGGGCAGCCGCTGGCCGGAGCTGTCATTCAGATCCGGCACAGGAACTCGGGCAACGAATCCCGGGTTTCCACCGGAGAAGATGGCCGGTTCCGGCAGCGCAACCTTTCTCCGGGGCGTTACTACCTCACCGTCCTGCGGGACGGGGAGACCCTCTGGCGCGTTCCTCTCCGCCTCACGCTGGTTCAGATGAGTGTGCAGGTGGAACTCGATATTGGAAAGCTCCAGGAAGCCGCCCGGAGTTTTGAGCGTTTCACTGCGGACCTTCGGAAACGAAATTCCGAAGAGAGTGAACGCCGCCAGCAGGTGGTAGCCCTGCGGGCGCGGCACAACCGGGGCGTCCGGCTCCTGCGGGAAGGGAAGCATACGGAAGCTATGGCGGAATTCCGCAGTGTGCTGGAAACCGAACCCGGACTCACCTCTACCCGGGCCATGCTGGCCTCCGCTTACACCCGGGTGGGCCGGGAGGAAGATGCCATGGCAACCTACCGGGGCCTCATGACGAAAGAACCGGACGAAGCTTCCCACTACAACAACCTGGCCATTTTGCTGGCCGAGGCCGGCCGCTTTGATGAAGCCGTGATGAACTTCGAACAAGCCCGGCGGCGGGACAAACAGCGCACCGGCACTTACGAATTCAACCTCGGAGCGGCGTATCTGCAAGCCGGGCAGTTCAAACGATCCAGCGAATATTTTCGGAACTCTTTGCGCCGTGACCCCACGCGCGCCGACGCCCAGTATTTTTATGGACTGTCTCTCATCCGGGAAGGAGCCAGGGGAAAAAAACAACGCAATGCCGTGAAGGCGATGCGCCGCTACCTGCAGTTGGAGCCGGAAGGCCCCTACGCCGAAGCGGCGCGTGACCATTTGCAGCAATTGGGCGCGCCGGTAACCGACATGCTTCTGCCCAACGTGCGCGACCGCGAAGACGAGGAGTTTGAGTGACGCGCCGTTTCCGCTCCGCCTGGTGTCTCTTTCCGCTTCTGGTATTGCTCCTGCTGGCCGTAGCCTGCGAAAAACCTCTTCCCGTGCAAATTACCGTCGGGGAAGAAACAACCTCAGGCATCTTCTGGCCCACCGGCAAGAACCAGTCCCCGGCGGTGCTGCTGATTCGCCCGGATGGGGGCGCGGAGGAAGACTGGCAGTCGCTCGCCACAAAATTGCATAAAGCCGGCCTCAGCGTGCTGACTTTCGATCTGCGCGAGCAGGGCCGACGGGACCGAAAGGAAGCCGTCCGCGACGTCCGGGCCGCCTTTGCCTTCCTGCGTCTGCAGAGGGGGGTGGACGCCGCGCGCATCGGGATGGTGGGTGCGGGTATGTCCGCGGACGCGGCTTTCCTGGTGGCCGCCGAAGACCCGCTGGTGCAGACCGCCGTGCTGCTGGCCCCGGAGTTGCAGTGGAAAGTCCCCAGCATCGAGTCGGTGCTGCAGGACTACGGCCACCGGCCCTTGCTGATCCTGACCTCCGAGGGGGACGGGGCCAGCATCGAGACCGTAACGATAGCCTTGCAACAGGCCATGGGCGAACCCGTGCTGAAGCCCTACGCCGGGCAGGCCGGGGGCGCCTCGCTGGTGCGGGCCGGGCAGTCGGACGTGGTTTCCTTTTTGCGATCCAACCTCCAGGTTCGTTGACACCCCTCCGGGGCCGCCCGTACACTGAAACAGGGGAACTTCCAAGAGGTGCGGAGGGAATCATGCGGCGTGACCTTCTGGTGACAGCTTTGATTTTTCTGTTTGTCGGGTTTGCCGCCGGCGCGCTCTACACCGGCGCTCTGGGAGGGCCAGCCATAACCGCTGCGCCGGGCCGTCCGGCTGCCGCTGCCCCTGTGCCTGCTTCGGAAGAGTTGCCGGAAGGCCACCCCCCGATGGACCTGGCTGCTCAATGGCAGGAGCTGCGCGAGCTTGCCGAGGCAAACCCCCAGGACGAGCAGGCCCAGGTGGACCTGGCCAACTTCCTTTATGATCAAGGCGTGTGGGACCAGGCCGCCCCGGCCTACCAGCGCGCCCTGGCAATCAACCCCCGCAACACCAACGTCCGAACCGACCTCGCCACCAGCCTGTTTAATTCGAACCAGTTTGAGGCAGCCCGGCGGGAATACGAAACCGCTCTGAAACAGGAGCCGGACAAGCCGCAGGCGCTCTTCGGGCTGGCGCGGGTAAAGCTGGAGGGTTTGCAGGACCGCGCCGGGGCTGAACTGGCCTACGAGCGGTTGCGGCGGGCGCACCCCACCTTTGAAGGCGTTGCCATTTTGGCCGGTTTGTTAGAGAAAGGGAACTAACTGGCATGACATTTCTGGTGCGGCTGGCGGTTTTTCTGGCGGCGCTGTGGTTGCTGCACCGCATCTGGACCTGGTTCTGGACCAGCGGCTGGAAGCGGCTGCTGCAATACTTCCTCGGTTCGATTCAGGTGTCCTCTTCCGTTAGCTCTCCCGCCGAGCGCCGTGGCAAGCTCGTGCGCGATCCCGTCTGCGGTACGCACGTAGATATCGCGCTGGCCGTG
>CBDUYQ010000122.1:0-4610 GCA_965371475.1 uncultured bacterium | reverse complement strand
GGAGGCCCTTCGGCAGGCGGGCTTCGGCTGTGCTCAGGGCAGGCTAGACAGGCCGCCGAGTTCGGCGCAGGAAGGGAAATTCTCAAAATATCCCACTACGTTTTGCGGGAGGGGATTTGACCCCCGCTGAGTCTCTGTGTAATCTTAGGGCTTGGTTAGCGCAGAGGTACGGAGTCAAGAGTCGATGAATCTGAAGGCCAAATTCAAGCGGCTGTTCCTGGTCGATCTGTTGCAGGGGTTGTGGAGGACCTTTTCCTACCAGCCCTCCCGCAAGAGCTACACCGAGCAGTACCCGCAGGAGCGGCCCATAGTGGCCGAGCGCTACCGGGGCGCGCCGCGGCTCAACAAAAATCCTGAGACCCACGAAAGCCTTTGCATCGCCTGCAATCTGTGTGCGCTGGGCTGCCCGGAAAACCTGATCGTGGTGGGCTGGGCGCGTGACGAGGCCAGCCGCCGCAAGGTGCTGACCACCTTCACCTATGACCTTTCCCGCTGCATGTTCTGCGGCTGCTGCGAGGATGCCTGTCCGACGGACTGCCTGGAACTGACCCAGGACTTTGAGATGGCTTACTTCACCCGCGAGGGCGCCATCTGGGACCGTCACATGCTGGAGGAAGGCCCCACGCCGGTCCGCTACACTCGCTAGGGCGGCGGCTTTTCTGCGAAGCGGCATTCCCTCTGCTGCCGAAATCTGGTACAAAACTTACAGAGTGTTTTCCCCAACCGCACACTCGGACCGTTTCCGTAACGAGCGCGGCGGCATTGTCTATAAGTTTTTGACGCTTGCCTTGATCGCAGGCCTGCTGTTTCTTGTCTACCTGGCGCACGATCCTCTCCTGCGGGCTTTTATCGAATGGTGGATTGTGGACGAAGCGCCGGAAGAGGTACAGGCGATTGTGGTGCTGTCGGGAGATTCGGTTTTCGGCGACCGGCTGCGGCACGGAGCCGACCTCTACCGGCAGGGGTACGCGGTGCGGCTGATACTGAGCGGGCGGGCCATCCGCGCGAACTTCAGTGAGGCCGAACTGATGGAAAGGGAAGCGCTGGCACAGGGCGTCCCGGCCGGGGCGCTGCTGCTGGTACGCCATTCGGGCGATTCCACCCTGGAAGCGGCTTTGGCGCTCAGGCAATTTCTGGCCGAGCAGAAGATCCGCAGCATCATTGTCGTGACGTCGAACTTCCACACCCGGCGCGCGCGCAAGATTTTCCGCCGGGTGCTGCGACAGACCGGGGTGCAGGTGCGGGTCAGCGCCTCTTCGGACGTTCGCTTCAACCCGCGGCGGTGGTGGAAAACCCGTACTGGGCGCAAGCATATGGTGCTGGAACTGCTCAAGTTCCTGAATACTTGGTGGGAGTTGCGCAACCTGCCCGCGCCCGAGTTGTCTCAACCCGGAACAACGGCCATCACAACGGAAGACCCCGTGGCATCCCTCGACTGCGCTCGGGACAGGGGTGCCACGGGGCCGGATTTTTTGCCGGCTTAGAGCCGGGGTTCGTCCACTACGGAATCATCCTCGTCGAGTTCCAGCTCGTCGTCAATTGCCCCGTCATCCGGACCGCCCAGTCCGTGGCCTTGCTCACCGGAGTGGCCGGGGCGTCTCTGCATCCCGCGTGGTCCGCCGCGGTGAGTGCCACGGCGCATCCGGTGCTGCATGGACCGGCGGCCAGCACGGTGGCGGCGGAAGGTTTTCATCTTCTCCCACTGTTCCGGCGTCAGAATTTCCTGCACGGCAGCGCGCTGGTCAAGGCCCGCCAGAACCTGTGAGGTACGCAAGGCAGCCATTTCCTCCAGCTTGCTGGTGATGGCGCCGCGGTCGGGGTTATCGGCCCGCATCATGGCGGCCAAGTCCAGACGCAGAATTTGGAGGTCGGCGCGGGAACGGATGCGTGCTTTGCGGGCGTCACGGTGCAGGGCCTGGAGTTTTTCCTCCTGCTCCGCCGTCAGTCCGAGTTCTTCATGGGCTGCCGAGCGGTTGACGCCGTGCATCTGGCCGCGCATCTGGCCACGCTGGCCCTGGAGCTGGTGACGCCGCCTGGAGTTGTCCTGCCGGGAAGCTCTGCCTTCCTGGCTGAGGGCGGTTCCGGCAAACAGAAGGGCCAATGTGGCTGTTGCAATAGCTAAATTTCTCAAGGTTCGTAGTTTGGTCATTTTCTCCTCCTGAGAGGTGAAACACTGCAAGGCGGGAAAAGTTGCGGGGGGCAAGCGGGGGCGGTGGGAGTTTTTTCCTTCAGCACTTGCGGTGGCCAAGGGGCTGTGCGAATATCCCACAGCAAGATGTAGGCCCGTGGGGGCCGGAGATTCGGCTGGCAACCGCGGCGGGAGGGAGTTCGGGTTGTGAACATGCAGGTACGTTTTTGGGGGGCGCGGGGGTCCACTCCGACTCCCAACCGGGAAAACCTTCGCTATGGGGGCAACACCCCCTGCCTGGAGTTCCGCACCAAGAGCGGGAAGCTTTTTATCCTGGACTGTGGCACCGGGTTGCGCCAACTGGGCCAGGCGATGCTTAAAGAGTACGGCAAGAAGCCCATCAACGCCCGCGTATTCATCAGCCACTACCACTGGGACCACATTCAGGGGATTCCGTTTTTCCAGCCGCTCTACAGTTCGAAGAACCGTTTTATCTTCCACGGATATCCCTTTCAAGCCGAGCGCGTCCGTGCTTCGCTGGAAGGGCAGATGGCCGACCCTTACTTCCCGGTGGATATGAGCGTGATGCAGGCCCGGCGGCACTTCATAGGGATGGAAGAGGAAAACCGTATCAGTTTCGACGACCTGACAGTGACCACCAAGATGCTCCACCACCCGCAGGGCTGCCTCGGGTTCCGCCTGGAATGCAACGGCAAGGTTTTCACCTACGCCAGCGATAACGAGCCTGGGAACAAGATGGGCGATGAGAACGTCCGCCAGCTGGCCGAAGGCGCGGACGTATTCCTCTACGACGCGCAGTTCCTTCCCAAAGAGATGAAATACCGGAAGGGGTGGGGGCACTCCACCTGGAAAGAGGGGGTGCGGATTGCCAAGGAGTGCAAGGCGAAAAAGCTGGTCCTCTTCCACCACGACCCCGACCGCTCCGACAAGCAGCTGGACGCGCTCCTGAAGACTGCCCGGGACCATTTCGATTCTGTGGTAGCCGCCAAAGAGGGCCTCACCCTCAAGTTGTAAACCGTTACGCGGCCAACCCCCCCTAAACCAGCCGCCCAGTTTGTTCCTCCTTGACTTTCCCCCCTTAAACCCTCAGGATTCAGTAAGTTGAGGTTTTGTTGTGGACATTCAAAAACGTTTCAGGCTGGCTCTGACGTTCATCGGAGTGTTGCTCTTTGCCGGTTCCACCGGGTTCCGGGTGTTAGAGGGCTGGTCGTGGTTTGACGGCCTCTACATGACGCTGATTACCATGACCACCGTCGGCTACGGAGAAGTGCATGAGTTGAGCGAAGCGGGCAAAGTCTTCAATGCCTTCCTGATCACAGCTTCGTTCATGGCCGGCGGGTTTCTGCTGGTCACGTTTACACAGACAATGCTAGAATTTGAGCTAGGTAAATTGTTGGGAAGGCGGCGAATGGAACGCGAACTTAATAAGATGAAAAATCATTATATTATTTGCGGGGCGGGCCGTGTGGGGCGGACGGTGGCGCGCGAGTTCCGCTCCAGCAACATCCCCTGTGTGATTATCGAAGTGGACGGGGCGCGGGCCGACTGGGCGGAGAAGGAAGAAATACCTGTTGTCATCGGCTCCGGCACCACCGAGGAGACCCTGTCGCAGGCTCGTATCGAACAGGCCGCCGGACTGGTGGCGGCGGTCACCTCCGACGCCGACAACCTGTATATCGTCCTGACGGCTCGCGGGATGCGCGAAGACCTGAAGATAATCGCGCGGGCCAGCGAAGAAACAGCCATTCCCAAGCTCAAGCGCGCCGGCGCCACTGAAGTGGTTTCTCCCTACCACTTCGTCGGCCACCGCATCGCGCAACTGTTCCTCAACCCGCATGTGACGGACTTTGTGGACACCGCCCTCGGCAGTTCGGAGATCGATTTGAAAATCGAAGAGGTGGAAGTCAACGGCCAGTCGGTGCTGGCGGGGAAAACCCTGGCCAATTGCAATGTCCGGCAACGGACCGGCGTCATGGTGCTGGCGCTCAAGAAGGCCAACGGCATCCTGCAATTCAATCCACCGCCCGATTCGGTCATTGACCGGGGTGATTACTTGATTGTCGTGGGCGGGTCCGAGCACTTGAGGAAGCTCGACACCATGCTGGGCACATAAGGCACGGGAACCGGGGGACTAAAGAGGGCAGGCGTTGGAGTCGGAACTTCAGGTAGTCATTCTGGTGTTCTCGCTGCTGTTCCTGGCGGCGATGATTTCTATTCTGCTCAAGCGCATCCAGATCCCCTTTACCGTGGCGATTCTGCTGGTGGGCCTGCTGCTGGGAACTCTGACCGCACAGTATGGTTTGAATCCCGAGAACCACGCCGATGCTGCGCACCCCAATTTTGCCGCGGAATTTTTCGAAGCGTTAGGGAGTATAAGCGGCCTCTCGCCCGCCCTGATTCTTTTTATCTTCCTGCCCGCGCTGATTTTCGAGTCGGCGTTTGCCCTGGATGCCCGCAAACT
>CBDUYQ010000121.1:0-4623 GCA_965371475.1 uncultured bacterium | reverse complement strand
TGATACCCGCGCATCCCCTCATTACCGCGGACGACCGCCACGGCGTTGGGCCCAATTGCCTCCATCACCCGCTGGCGGCGGGCGGCAAACTCCTCTCGGGTAAACTCTTTGGTGAAGTACGCCTTCCGTGCCGTATTTTGTGCCGCATTCTGCACCGCTGCCACGCCGGGCAAAACTGCCACCGTCAACAAAGCACACATGCACAGCAGGGCTCCCTTTCGGTCTATCCGTCTCATTTTCACTCTCCTTCTCCTCTCACCCGGCGCCCAAGGGGGCGCGTCCGGGCCTCTTCGTGCTGTTAGTTCATACCGCAGGCGGGGCCGGGAGTCAAAACGAATCTGGTTGTGCGATAATGTCCCGGCCAGCCCCTGAACGGAGGAACTTACTATGAACTGTCGTCAACCCTGGATGAATTGTTCTGCGCTTCTGCTTATCTCTGCCCTGCTACTGCCCGTGACAATGACGATGACGCTTTCACTGGCCGCGCAGGCGCAGGAAAAACACCCCCTGACCATCGAGGATGTCGTGGCAATGGACCGCGTCAGCGACCCGCAGGCCTCGCCCGATGGCGATGTGGCCGCCTACGTCGTCCGCGCCTACAGCCTGGAGACCAACAGCAGCACCTCCGCCCTCTGGCTCGTTGACCTGAAAAAAGACAGCAACCCGCGGCCGTTGACCCACCCGCCTGAAGGCAAGCGCGACCATTCGCCCCGCTGGCAGCCCGGCGGCAATACCCTGGCCTTCCTCTCCAACCGCAGCGGAAGCTGGCAAATCTGGCAAATCCCCGCCCAGGGCGGAGAGGCCACGCAGTGGAGCAACCTGCCGGTCTCCGTCGGCGGCCTGCTGGTCTCGCCCACCGGCGCACACTTCGCCTTTACCGCCGCGGTGTTCCCCGATTGCGAAGGCGACATGCTCGCCTGCACCGCCAACAGGCAGGAGCAGGCGGAGAAGAACATCGTAAAGGCCCGGGTGTATGACAAGCTCCTCATCCGACACTGGGATACCTGGGAGGACGGCACCCGCTCCCACCTGTTTGTGATTCCTGCGGATGGCAAGGGCCGAAGCCAGGATGCCCGCGACCTGACGCCGGGTGATTCCAACGTCCCGCCCTCCCTCGAAGGCGGCACTGGTTACGACTTCTCCCCCGACGGCAAAGAGATGGCCTATGCCCGCAACATCGACACGGAAAAGTTTGCCGACGAAGCCATGAGCACCAACAGCGATGTTTGGACTGTGCCCGTCAATGGCAATGGCGGCGAAGCCAAACGCATCACTCCCTACAAGGGCTGGGACGGCACGCCGCAATACTCCCCCGACGGCCAATGGATTGCCTACGCCATGATGGGCCGCGAAGGTTTTGAGGCCGACCTGCGCCACCTGATGCTCTACAACCGGAAGACCGGCAAGCATTCCGACCTCAGCGGCGAGTCCCCTTACAACGTAGGCGCCTACCTCTGGACCGCCGATAGCAAATTTATTTACCTGAAGATGGCGATAAACGCGCGAAACCAGGTGCTGCGGGTACCGGTTCCCGGCGGCGACATCACCCCCTACTTTTCCAACGTCAATGCCGGCAACCTGACACTGGCGGGCGGCCTTCCGCTCATTACTCACCAGGCCAGTCACCGGCCCGCGGAACTGCTCCTGAGCAAAACCGGGATTATCACGCACCATAATGACAGCCGGCTCAAAGCGCTGGCGATGAACCCGGCCGAGTCAATTACCGTGGAAGGGGCGGGTGGCACACCCATTCAGGCCTGGCTGATCAAGCCCCCCGGCTTCGACCCCGCCAAAAAATACCCCGTAGTGGTGCTTATCCACGGCGGGCCGCAGGGCACATGGACTGACAGCTTCCACTTCCGCTGGAACATGCAGCTCTTTGCCGCGCCCGGCTATGTGGTGGTGGCGCCCAACCCGCGCGGCAGTCCGGGCTGGGGCCAGAAGTTCGTCGATGAGATTACCCAGGATTGGGGCGGCAAGGTCTATACCGACATCATGAACGTCACCGACTACGTCGCCGCCCTGCCCTACACCGACGAAACGAGAATGTGCGCGGGCGGGGGCAGCTACGGCGGGTACATGGCCAACTGGATCCTGGGCCACACCGACCGCTTCCGGTGCCTGTTCTCGCACGACGGCATCTACAACCTGGAGAGCATGCACGGCTCGACCGAGGAACTGTGGTTTATGGAGTGGGAGATGGGCGGCACACCCTGGGAAAACCCGGCGCTCTACGCCAAGTGGTCTCCGCATAACTACGCCAAAAACTTCAAGACGCCTACGCTGGTCATCCACGGCGAACACGACTACCGCGTCCCGTTCGAGCAAAGTCTGGCGCTCTTCACCACCCTACAGAGGCTCGGAGTCAAATCGAAGCTGCTCTACTTCCCCGACGAGAACCACTGGGTGCTGAAACCGGCCAACTCGCAACTCTGGTACCACACCGTCCACGGCTGGCTGGCCGAGCACCTGAAATAACGCCGGGAACTTTTGTTGTAGAGAGGCGGACGGTGTGATACCATCCCGCCGAATGGTGAATTGGATGAGGGGTTTGTAACCAGAAATTTCAGGGGGGATATCTATGGCGAAATACCTTTTAATCGAATCCCGGGACCCGTTTGAAACCAACGACGTCCCCTACTACTACGACCTCGCTACCAATCTGGCCAAGAACGGCGATGAGGTCACTCTTTTTCTGGTCCAGAACGGCGTGTTACCGGCCCGCAAAGGCGCACAGGCCAACGGGCCAAGCCAGGCCGCTCAAGCGGGCGTAGAGGTGCTGGCCGACGAGTTCTCGCTGCGAGAGCGGGGCATCCCATCCGGCAGTCTGGCCGACGGCGTCAAAGCGGCGCCTCTCGATGTGGTGGTCGACCAAATGGCCGACGGCCGCAAGACAATGTGGCATTAACGGAGGACACCATGGCAGACAAAAAAACTTTAACCATTGCTCTGATGGACCCGCCGTATGAAACGCATCGCAGCACCACGGCGTTTCGTATCATGGATATCGCCGCCCGGCGCGGCTATAACCTCAACGTCTTTGCCTTTGAAGGCGCCGCCGCACTCGCCTTTGCCCTGCAAGCGCCACATGCCAACGCGGTGCATGGCCGCGACGCTGAGGAAGAAAACCACCCGCTGCCCAAAGACTGGGTCACCAGTCTCAAGAAAGAAACGGAAAAGAACGGCGGCAAGTTCGACTGGATCAACTGCGGCCTGTGCGCCGACGAACGCGGCGTCAATGAGGCGGTCGAGGGCGTCCGCCGTGGTTCGCCGGGCGACCTGTGGAAGTTCGCAACCGAGTCGGACAACACTCTCGTGATCGGAACCCGTTAAGGAGGGCGCCATGAAGGTACTGCAAATTATCGAATCGGCCTTTCGCGGCACGATCGAAGAACAGGACGACGCTGTCATCTGGGTTACCCTCGCCATGAAGGGCGCCGGCGCCGACCTGAACGTGCTCCTGCGCGGCAACGCCGTGACTTCGGCCACCAAGGGCCAGGACGCTTCGGGCCTCTCCTTCGGCGAGTGGAAGCAGACGCAGCCGCCCAACATCGAGGGGCAGGTAGCCGGGCTGGTCGGCAAGGGTATCGAGGTTTACTTCGTCGAAGAGGACGCCGCCGAGCGCGGTCTGAAGAAGGGAGACCTCGTTGACGGCCTCAAACCCGTCACCCGCGACAAGCTGCCGGGGCTGCTGGCCTCCCACGACAACATCTGGCACTGGTAGCCACTGCCGGCATTCCTGTTATTCGATTTCGAGTTGCGCCAGGAGTTCACCGACGTTCTCCGGTGTGACCGCTACGGTCAAACGGTCGCGCTCCATCTCCTTTAACTCATCGAAGGCGGCGAAGAGCCGCATCTTGACGGCGGCATACTGCTCGGGCCCGGCCAGCTCCCGGCTGTGCTCACGGCTCCAATGTTTGAGGGCTTTTTCCGTCAGCAGGACCGGTAGCTCGAAGTTTGTCTTGCGGTCGCGGGAGACCACAAAAACGTACTCATCCCCTTGCACGCCGTCGCGGCTCTGCCCCGGACGGACCGACTCGAAGTAGTACTGATAGACGTAGCCGGTCTCGGCGGAGTAGCTCTTGATGCGGCGAACGCTCATGGAAACATTATTCCGGCGGGAGCGAGAAAGTGTCAAACGAGGGAGGCGTTAATCGCGGCGCAAGTACTTGATCTCTGCCGCGCCTTTGCGCGAGAGCAACTTAATGCTGTGCAACAGGTTCTGCAAAGTGACGATGCCGACCAGGCGTTCACCGTCCACCACCGGCACCATCGACACCTTGCGGTTGGTGAGCCAGCGGAAGGCCGCCGCCAGGTTTTCGCGCGGGCGGGCGGACTCGAACCGGGTGCTCATCACCGCCTGCACGGAATCCTTCCAGCGGGCGCCGCCAAAGGCGCGCAGCAGGGCGTTGCGCGTGAGCACCCCGACCACGCGGCCGTCGGAAACTACGGGGAAATCGTCCTGTAGCGAATGCATGGCGCGTTCTACGGCGTCGAAGAGGGAGTCCGAGGGGGCCAGAGCCTGGAACTCGGTCAGCATGACCTCTTCGAGGTAGATGTTTTCCATGGCCGACTGCAACACCGCCAGCCGCTCCTCGGCCAGCCCCGCCCAGAAGACGAACA
>CBDUYQ010000120.1:0-4693 GCA_965371475.1 uncultured bacterium | reverse complement strand
CGACCTGTCGATTACGAATCGACTGCTCTACCGCTGAGCTACGCCGGCCAGACTCAACAAGAAAGTATTATCGGGGGCAGGGAAGGTTGTCAAACGTGGGGTGGGTCGTCCTCCTTCCGCCTTCAATGCAACCCTCCATACCGCAATACCGCAGGGGATAAACCCTAGAGGCAGACAAACCCTGCCACTACCAGTGAAAGCTGAAGACTGAGCGCAGAAGGCAAAAAAAAGCAGATCCCTCGACTTCGCTCGGGATGACAAAAAAACAGGCGGCAGAACTACCAAGAGCCCCCCCGAAGAGGGGCTCTTGGAGAAAGTAGGTATGGCCCAGTGCGCAGGGCCTACCACTTGGCAACTAAAGTCTAGGTTCGGGGGAGAGCACCTGTCAAGAGAAAACGAAGGCAAAAGGAAAGAAAACTTAATGCCTTGAGAATCAGTGAGTTACAGATTTTGGTAGGGAAAGCTCCTGAAGATGGGAAAACAGCCGAATCGCCGCTGGAAATGCCCTGAAATCAATTCTTAGCCGTCGTCGCCCTTGCTGCCGAGGTCAAGATAGATGACTTCGGTGCTTTCGGGACGGTTGAAGACCTTGCCGGGCCAGAGGCGCTCGACCAGGTAGCGGAACCCGGCAAAGGTCACCGCTACCAGCAGCGCCAGCAGCATCATATACCCGGCGCCGATGAACAAGTTCCCAATGGTGTTGAGCCACTCTGCGTTGGTGAGGCCCTCAGAGGGTAGGCTCCAGGCAAGCTCGCGGCCGTACTGCACGCCCTGGGCCAGCGTGTTGGCGGTTGCTTGCGATTCCGTGCCGGAGACGAGGACAATCAGCGTCCCGGCGCGATAAATGAAAGCGCGGGGGCGGCCGGGCAGAGAACCTTCCAGATCGAAAATGTCCTGCATCTCCCGGAGCCGTGCCGAGGTAATTTGCGGCGTGGGATAGCTGAAGAGAAGGACCGTGATCTCGTCCCTTGTGCCTTCGGAGCGATACCGGGCCGCTACCGCCTCACCTCCGTAGGCAAAGCCTGCCCAGTCACCGGCGGCCAGTTCCGCCACCCTGCGTAAAGCCAGCGGCCCCAGAAGGTAGGTCTCAGACCCGGAGACACGCCCCTCGACAGGGAGGAATTCTGGCAGGATCGGCAGGGAGGAGTAGGGTTCTCCGGTTCCTTCGAGATACTCCGCCAGGCTGCCCAGTGCGCCCAGGCTGGCTTCCGCGTCAGCAATCGCCAGGTAGCTGCCCTGGTAAAAGACAGTTCGTCCGCCGCCGGAAGCACTGGCTTCGCCCAAGCTCGGTGCCGTGCCGGTTGCCGGGCGGAGCAGTGTGAAAGCGCCGTAGGCGGAGCTGCGGCTGTTCATCCGATGGACAGTAACCGACCATGAACCGCGCCCCTTGCGATAGCCGCACTGCACCGTTCCACGGATGCCGTACTCGCGCAGCAGGGCGGCTTCCTGCCCGGCGGCCTGTTCCAACTGACGCGGGTCCACTGGCCGGCAGCTGGTTTGTTCCCAGCCGTCAAGTTGCAGTGGCAGTGAGTCCGGCACTTCCGCTGGTAACGCCGTGCTCCCCAAAAAAAACAAAGCAACGGAGAGAAGTACTTGTCTGGTTAGCCTGGACATGTCATTACGATGCACAAGTTTCATGGTAGTACACCTGCGGGATGGACGGAAGGGAGGGAGGAGTTAGTCGGTTGCCTGCGCGATGCTCAGGCCGTGGATGTCTTTCAGGTACTGCGCGATGCCGTTGAAAAGCCCATCGACGATGCGGTTACGGCCTGCCTTTGATTTCAGGTGCTTCTCGTCGCTGCGGTTGCTGATGAAGGAAATCTCAGCCAGCACCGACGGCATGTTGGCGCCAATCAGCACGACAAACGGCGCCTTCTTGACGCCGCGGTCCTTGATGTACCTCGAGTAACGGCGCAGGCGTTTGTGCAGGTGGACTTGCAGGTTGTCGGCCAGCTCGCGCGACTCGTTGATCTTTTCGTTGCGCGAGATCTTCTTGATGATGTCCTGCAAATCGTGCATCGACTGTTGCGAGAGGGCGTTCTCACGCGAGGCCACGGCGAGCGCTTCCGGGTCGCTGGTGAAGTTCAGGTAGTAGGTTTCAATGCCGCGGACGCGCCGGTTGCGGCTGTAGTTGGCGTGGATGGAGATAAACAGGTCGGCCTGCTTCTGGTTAGCCATGGCGGTGCGGTTTTCCAGCGGGACAAAACGGTCGGAGGTACGGGTAAAGATTACCTCGGCGCAGAGTTCCTTTTCCAGCCGTTTGGCCAGCCGCTTGGCCACGTCGAGCACCAACTCTTTCTCCCGCAAGCCGGTGGGACCGGAGGTGCCGAAGTCATCGCCGCCGTGTCCGGGGTCGAGCACAATCCGGCTCACCTTCAGGCCGAGGGCACGGGTAAGGGTGTGGTTGCCGTCGCTGGCGGGCTTGGGAACGCCATCAAAGGCAAATTGGGCAGTACAGCCAACGGGCGAGCCACCGCTGGGCGGCTTGATCGCTGCGGTTTTCTTTCCGGGTTGGGATGAAGGCTGGCGGGAGGCCACCTTGGTTGTGCGGCTTGGTGCCGGGGCTGTCGAGCGGACGTCCACCACCAGCCGGAACGGGTTGGGCAGGGTAAAGACGGAATAATCCTTCGCGCCGTTTACTTCGAGCACCACCCGGGTCACGCCGGAGCGGTTCTCGGCCACCCGGATGCGGTTGAGCAGCCCCTCGCGGATCAGGAACTCTTTGCCGTTCAAGATTTTGCTCAACTCCGTGTTGAACAGGTCGAAGAAAATCCTGTCCGGGTTGCTGACCCGGGCCTCCTGGAACTGCACCGCTTTGTCCAGATCGACCACCACGCGGGTGTAACCCTTGGTGTTCCAGTAGCGGATGTTCTGGATGACAGTGCGCTCGCCGGTAGGTTTGATGACCGGCAGGGCAGGCTTGCCGGCCGAGACCTTGGTGGTGGTGGGTGTGGCCCTGGCCGACGTCTTGGCTTGGGTTCTTTTGGCGGCCTGCTTCGCGGCTTGCCGTTTCGCCCGCGCCTTTTTCTTAAGGCTCGCGAGTGCCTTTTCGGCCTTGGGGACGAACTCCGACTTGGGATAGCGCTTTACGAGGTACTGGTAACTCTCCGTCGCTTCCTTTGGGGTCTTCAGGTGGACGTACTGAATCTGCGCGATGTTAAACAGGGCGCTGTCGCGGTAACGGCTCTTGGGGTATTCCTTCCGAAGGAACCGATAGACCTCGATGGATTTTTTCCAGTAGGACCGCCCGAACAGGTTCCCCATGTCGTGGTAAATCTCGGCCCGTGCGGTCAGGGCATCGGCCGCCAGACCGCTGAAAGGAGCAATGTCATAAACCCGCCGGTAAGTGGCGGCTATCTTGAGGTAGGCTTTCTCGGTCCGTTTGGCCCGGGGGGTTCCCTCCAGGTCCGAGCGCAGCTGGTTGGCGCGCTCCAGTTGCCGCTTGGCAATCTTGTAGCGCTCCTGCTTGCTGGTGCGCTTGGGCAGAGCCTCCAGGGAGGCCACCGGGAGGAGCAGCGCGCCCACAATCGCCAGCGCCAGCAGCGCCCGCCGGAATCCGGATTGTTGTTCTCTGTTCAAACCGTTACACCAAAAAGCCTCTTATTCGTTTATGTAAACCAGCTTGCCGTCGCTGTCCACACTAGGGTAGATGCTGCCGTAGCGCGAGGGGCGGCTCGCCGTCGCCCGGCCGTATTTCGTCCGGATGCGCTCAAGGTAGTTCAGGGTCTCCTGGAAGGGCGGAACCCCGCCATAGGAGGACACCGCATTGGGCCCGGCGTTGTAGGCGGCCAGCGACAGCGTCAGGTTGTTGTTGAACCTGTCCAGCAACTTTCGGAGGTAGCGCACCCCGCCGGTGATGTTCTGGTTGGGGTCGAAGGGGTCGCGCACGCCCAACTCTTTGGCGGTTGACGGCATCAGTTGCATCAACCCAAGCGCGCCTGCCTTCGAGACCGCTGAGGGCCGCCATGCCGACTCGACCTCAATCATGGCATAGACCAGCCGGGGGTCCACCTGGTAGGTTTTGGCCGTGGCTTCAATGTGTTCCTGGACGCCCTTCAGGCGCTTCTTCCGCTTTTCGATCAGGATAATGGCAGCCGAGGCGCCGCCGCTGCTGGCCGCCTGGGTGAGTTCGCTGTCGGTGGAGTTGACGTACACCAGCCGCCCGTTTTCATCGCGGTAAGAAGTGATATCGCCCCAGACCGGCAGGGCAGAGAGAGCCAGCGCCAGGGTCAAAATACCTGCTTGGGTTTTCGCCGTTAGTCTATGCGACACCGTTTCATTATCCGGGAGAAACTGCTGCCCCCGCCGTACAGGAACATCTCTAGCGCTGTGGAAATTATAGCGGAAAAAAGGGGGACAATCAAAGCATTTTTTCAATTATTTCAACCACTTGGGCGATTGCCTGGGGCAATTTCCCGGGGTCTTTTCCACCGGCCTCGGCCAGGTCGGGCCTGCCGCCGCCCTTGCCGCCCACCTGTGCGGCCAGCTCTTTGATAATTTTTCCGGCGTGGAGCTTTTTCGTGAGGTCTTTGGTGACGCCGACGATAAGCGCGGCCTTGCCCGCGGAAGCCGTCCCCAGCACCACCACCCCGGAGCCCAGCTTCTGCCGCAGGGTATCCACCAGAGAACGCATGGCCCCGCGTTCAATGTCTTTGATTACGGAGGCCACCACGGCCACACCCTTGACCTTCTG
>CBDUYQ010000119.1:0-4695 GCA_965371475.1 uncultured bacterium | reverse complement strand
GTGGTCCACTTCGGCATCGCGCTGCTTTTCATTGGTTTTGTTGGGAACGCCTTCAACGTTGACCGGCAGGAGGAGATGCGGCCCGGCGACGAGTTTTCCTTGAAGAACTACCGCTTTGTCCTCGGCGAACTCACGACCTATGAAAATGACAACTATGCAGCCAGCCTGGCGAAAATAGATGTCTATGACGGCGACACACTTTTCACCACGCTCTACCCGGAGAGGCGCACCTACAAGGCCAGCGGCCAGCCCACCACCGAGGTCGCCATCCGGCCCCGGTTGCGCGAGGATGTTTACCTTGTTTTCGCCGGGATGTCAGAGGACGGCCAGCGCGCCGTCATCCACGCCTACATCAACCCGCTGGTGAACTGGATATGGATAGGGACCATCATCACTGTTCTCGGAACCGTGCTGGCCCTGTTGCCCAACCTGCAACCGCAGTCTGTCCGGCAAAAAATTTCACAGGAGAAGGTGCTCGATGAAGTCCCGGCATAAGATTCGCATCCTGGGCGCAGCGTTACTGCTTCTGCACCTGACCGGCGCGGGGCTCCTGCCGCTTACAGCCCAACGGGATCCGATTCCCGTCACAGCAGAAAAAGAGCGGTACCGCGCACTCCAGATGCAGTTCGTCTGCCAGTGCGGATGCAGCTACATCCTGCTCAACTGCCCGCACCTGGTCTGCCCGTCCGCGCCGGTAATGCGGACGCAGCTACTCAACCGTATGCGCGCGGGAGATTCGGACGAACAGGTGATAGCTTCGATGGTAGGCCGCTTCGGCGAGGTGGCGCTCTCGCAGCCCTCGGCGGAAGGCTTCAACCTGGTCGGCTGGGTGATGCCCTTCGTCGCGTTGCTGGCTGGCCTGATTCTTTTGCAAGGTGTAGCAAGGGCCTGGCGGAAGCGCGCCCCGGCATCAATCGCCCCCACCGACCCTGCTCTGCTGGAGAAGTACAAAAGCGCCATCGAGCAGGAGATGAAGGATCTGGAGGGGTAATCGCATGGCCCTGATAATCGCTTGCGGTTCGCTGGCCCTGGCCACGATGCTCTACGTCTTCTGGGTGACGCCGGAACCGATCGTCAAAAAAACACGAGTGCAGGCCGAGCTAGACTTTCTCGCCGAGAGGAAAGAGATGGTCTATGAAGGCCTGCGCGACCTGCAAATGGAATACCGCATGGAAAAACTCTCCGACGCTGACTACCAGGAACTGAAACTCTCCTACCAGCACCAGTTGGCGCAGTTGCTGGAAGAAGCCTCGCGCATTGCAGAAATCCCAAACCCAATCCATGACACTGCTACCGCAGAAACAGTTGTCCCGGGCCGGTGCCAGTTGTGCGGACAGGATAACCCCTCCGCCAACCGGTTCTGCGGCGCCTGCGGCGCAGAGTTGAAGCCAACGGAGGCGCAAGCCTGATGAATTCCCGGCACACATCGTCTGCCTTCTTGCTCCTCCTGCTCGCAATCCTGCCGGGAGTTTCCTCCGGCGCGGCGGAAATAACCGGGCGTGTAGTCAACGCCACGACCGGGAGCCCGGCGGCCGGGATCAGCGTGGGGCTGCTGGCCCTGCAGAACCGCATGGAGACCGTTGCGCAGGCCGTGACCGACGGCGAGGGCCGCTACACCCTTACCGTAGAGGCCACTCCCGGGCAACGCTATCTTGTCCAGGCGTCGTTCCAGGGCGTGAACTACAACGCGCCGGTGGTGACTACCGGCGGGAGGGACACGGTCAACCTTACCGTGTATGCCTCCGGGGCGGCGCGCAAGGACTTTACCCTTTCCGAACATGTTATTTTCCTGCAACCGGACGGCTCTCAGGTGCAGGTAACGGAACTGTTCGGCTTGAGCAACGCCAGCAACCCGCCCCGCAGCTACGCGCCCGACGGACCCAGCTTCCTGTTCGGCACGCCCAAAGGCGCCCGCGACGTAAGCGTCTCGGTCAGCACCGGCAGCGGCCTTCCCCTGAAGCGACAGCCGCAGGAGTCAGCCGAAAACCCTTCACACCTTTACCTGAACTACGCCTTCCGTCCGGGCGAGGCCCAGGTGCAGGTTACCTACTCGCTCCCGCAGTCAGGCGGCAGGTTTGACATGACGCTTCCGCTGGCCACACCGGCGCGGGGCCGTTTCCTGGTGGTGCCGGCGGCGGGGGTGGAGATTACCAGCACCGGACTGGAAGAACAGCCGCAAACAATCTCGCCCGACCGGAAAATTTTTATCGTGCGGGAAAGCTTCGCAGACAAACTTTCTCTCAGTATGACAATCGACAAAGAAGCATTGATTGCCCTGGGCAGCCGTACAGCCGCCAGCGCGGCAACCAGCGCGCCGGGCCCGGCCACGAACAACAACCCGGTGACGCTGGTGCCGCACCCGTTCAACCAGACCCCGCGGTTGTTCTATCTCGTCGGGCTGATACTGTTTGTCCTGACGATGGGACTCTATTATCTGTTTTCGCTCGACCCCACACAGACCACCGACCATGACACCTCACAATCCAGCGCCGGCGCCGCCGACGCCGACTAGCCCGCGCATCACCGCCCGCCGCCTGAGCAAGTACTACGGGCGCTTCACTGCCCTGAACGCGCTCGACCTCGCCATCGAACCGGGCGAGTTCGTGGTCCTGCTGGGACGAAACGGCGCCGGCAAAACTACCCTGCTCCGGCTGCTGGGCCTGCTGCAAAGCCCCTCGGAAGGCGAGCTGCTCTTCGATGATGAAGTCGCCGGCGACCTTCCGGTCGAGTTCCGCCGCCGCATAGGCTTCGTCGCACATGAGACCTTTCTTTATGACGAACTCACCGTGCAGGAAAACCTCGCGTTCTTTGCCCGGCTCTACAACCTGCCCAACGCGGCGCGGCGAATCGAAGAGGTTCTGGCAGAGATGAACCTGGCCCACCGGGTAAGTTCCCTGGCAAGGGACCTTTCCCGTGGCCTGCGGCAACGCCTGACCCTGGCGCGCGCCTGGCTGCACGAGCCGGACATCCTCCTGCTCGATGAGCCCGCTACCGGACTCGACACGCCTACGCGCGAACGGATGCACGAGTGGCTGGCCGAATGCCACCGCAGAGGCCGCACCGTCATCATCAGTTCGCATGAACTCCGCGAGAGCCTCCAGCCTGCTACCCGCGTCATTCTGCTGGAGGGCGGGCGCGTGGCCTTTGACGGACCCAATACCCCCGAGCGGCTGGAAGAGATGCACACCCTGCTGGCCGCTGCCGACCGGGTGGCCTGAGCGGTGGAAACGCTACGCATAGCCTGGGTCATCTTCGCCAAAGATCTGGTGTCCGAGCGGCGCACCAAGGATGTCTCGACCGCCATTCTCCTGTTCGGCTTTACCGTGGCGGTCTCGTTTACCTTTGCCTTCGAACCGACCAGCGAAGAGGCGCAGAAGATTGCCGGGGGGCTGCTCTGGCTGGCGTTCCTTTTTGCTTCCCTGCTGGGGCTGAACCGTTCTTTTGCGCGCGAGCTTTCCAACGACTGCCTGCAGGCGCTGCGGCTGATTCCCGCCGACCTGGGCGCCATCTACCTGGGCAAGCTGCTGAGCAACCTGCTTTTCATGGTGCTGGCCGAGGCGGTGCTGCTGCCGGTATTCGGAGTCTTCTTCAACCTCTCGCTCTGGGAGCGCCCCTTTTGGCTGGCTGCGATTCTTGTGCTGGGGACCTGGGGCATTGCGGCACTCGGCACCATGTTTTCCGCCGTCAGCGCCAACACCCGTATGCGGGAATTGATGCTGCCGATGCTGCTGTTGCCTCTGACCATTCCGCTTTTAATAGCCGCGATGGCTTCGACCACCACTCTTTTGAGCGGCGCGCCGATGCAGGAAGCGGACGTCTGGCTCAAGCTGCTGCTCAGCTTTGATATCATCTTCACTGTGCTATGCTGGCTGTTATTCGACATAGTGCTTCAGGAGTAGCTCTGCGAGAAACTTGCCCCGATGAGTGATTCCACCTACCACAAACTTTCTCTCGGCTTGTTCATGCTCACCCTTGTCCTGATTCCGCTGGCGTGGCGGCAGGTTTTTCTCATCGTACCGACGGAGAAAACCATGGGCATTGTGCAGCGGATTTTCTACATCCACCTGCCCTCGGCCTTCATTGCCTTTTTTGCCTTCTTTATCGTATTTCTGGCCAGCACCCTTTACCTGATAACGCGCAAGAAACACTGGGACTGGGTGGCCGCCTCGGCGGCGGAGGTGGGCGTCATCTCCTGCGCCGTAGTCTTGATAACCGGGCCGCTCTGGGCCAAGCCGGTCTGGGGCATCTGGTGGACGTGGGACGCGCGGCTGACCTCGACGCTGGTGCTGTTCATGATTTACCTCGGCTACCTGATGCTGCGATTCTATGTGCTGGAAGAGGACCGCCGCGCCCGGCTCTCGGCCGTCTTCGGCATACTCGGTTTTGTAGATGTGCCCATTGTGTATATGGCCAACCGCTGGTGGCGCACACAGCACCCCGCGCCGGTGATTGCCGGTGGCGCGGATTCCGGTCTCGACCCGAGGATGTGGACGGCGCTGTGGTGGTGCTTGGCGGCGCTGGCCTGCTGGAGCCTCTTTCTTTTCCTGCAAAGATACCGTTTGGAACGAACGAATTCGGCATTCATTACCCTGGCGCGCAAGGCGCAAACGTAGGAGAATTTCAGATGGACATAGGACTCAAACATCTGTTTTATGCTTTTACCGTCACCTGGGTGCTGCACCTGGGGTACCTGCT
>CBDUYQ010000118.1:0-4732 GCA_965371475.1 uncultured bacterium | reverse complement strand
GCCCTATGTGGTGGAAGGCAGGTCTTTCTTGTGGAGGTGCCAAATGATCAAGACAGAGACACCCAACAAGAATACCGGCGGGATAGTCACGAGGGACAATAAGGCGAACGTCAGCAGAACTTGATTGGCCTTGGAACGAAGCATTTGAAGGATGGCCTGCACAAGCAGGACATAGTAGAGAACGAGCACCCCCAGAACAAACACACCTACTGGCAATAACACAGCCATCCAAAACCCATTATTGATGTTTTCCATAACCGATTCCTCCACCCGGAAACCACCCCCGTCCACCCTCTTCCAAAGCCTACGCCCCGCCCGCAGCCAAGTCAACGAAATCTGCTCCGGGATGTTCCTGCCTGCCGCAGGCAGGCGGCGGGTGCTGCAATCCCCGGAGGCAGGTCAAAGCACATAGCCAGAGTTGCTTGCCTCAAGCCGATAGGATCGGCTATAGGCTGCTTTCCTCCAAATTCAACTGCCCGGAGACCGCAACAAAATCCTGCGAATCGGGTTACGGTAAGGTGCAGATGTGTGTAATGTCCAAAATGTTCAAATCGAAAGCGCCCCAACCGGCCTTGGCCCTGCTTTGCGCTTTGTTGGTTTTCCCAGGAATTTCTCTGCACGCCCAGCCCGAAGGCAACAACCAGACAGCCCCCCAGAGGCGCTTGATTGGCACCATCACGGCGATTAACCTCGAAGCCCGCACACTGACGATCAAGACCGATGAGGGCAAGACCGCTACCGCCGCCTACAATCTCCTGACCCGTTGCCTTATCGTTCCTCCCGGCGAAACCGATTTGGGCAAGGCCACCCAATGCGCCATCGCCGATGCAAAAGTGGGCGACCGGGTGCTTGCGCGCGGTGCCGCTGCCAAAGATGATCACTCCGTTTCCGCCAGGCTAATCGTTGTGATGTCCCAGACCGCGATCAAGCAGAAGCAGGAAGCCGACTTGCAGGCGTGGAAAACTCGCGGCGTCCTTGGCCGTGTGACCGCCATTGACGAAGCCAAACAGGAGATCACCATCCAGTCGCGCACGATTCAGGAAACCAAATCCATCGTAATCGAAGCCGCCTCAACCTCTAGCATCCGCCGCTATCCGCCCGGCAAGTTCAAGTTCGCCGATACCCAGCCCAGTTCGTTCCAGGATATCCAAATCGGCGACCAGTTACAGGTGCTCGGAAAGAAAAATGAGGATGGCACACGGGTGAAAACCGAAGAGATTGTCGCCGGGTCCTTCCGGACTTTTGCCGCCACCGTGGAAAAAATTAACGCGTCAGCAGGCACTGTGGAAGTCAAAGACGCTGAAAGCGGCAAAACGATTACCATCCGCGCCAACGAGTTTTCCTCGCTACGCCGTTTGCCGGAAAGAATGGCGTTTATCCTCGCCCGGTTCATTCGCGGTCCCGAAGCCGGAGGACAACAGGGTCCCGGCGGCAGAGCGGGTTTCCGTGGGGGTGGTGGACAGCGCCGGGGCGGTCAGGCCGGTGGTGGCCGGCAGGGCGGAGGGCGCGGAGGCGGAGGCCGAGGCGGCGGACAGGACGGCCCGCGGGGATTCAGCTTCCAACAGATGCTTTCCCGTTCGCCCGAGTTCACCCTTGCTGAATTGAAGAAAGGCGACGCTTTGATTATTTCGAGTACGGCGGGAACCAACAGCGGCCCCTGGAACGCGATTACGATTGTCGCGGGCGTGGAGCCGCTCCTCACCGCCGCGGAGGCGAGAGGGCCGCTGGGAGGCAACTTGAGTTTCGACATAAACATCAATGCTGGTGTAGTGCAGTGAGTCAGGTGCTTTCGTTTCCCCCTGTCCCGCCGTGGAGAACCTACGTATGATTCGCAGAGCACAATTTGTTTGCCGTCTGGTTGCGATAGTTTTTATCTTCTTAGCTGCTGCGTCCGTTGACGCTGTCACTCCGCAGGGCCGCGCAGCCAGCCTCCGGGGCCGCGTGATGGACGAGTCCGGCGCGGTGATTCCCGGCGCGGTGGTCAATATCCGCGGGCCGGAGAATTTGGAGCAGATTGCCACAACGGACGAAGGCGGGGCCTACCGGGTTTTCGGACTTGCACCGGGAACCTATGTGCTCACCGCAACCGCCCCCGGCTTCACTATTTCCGCGGAGGTCGAGGTCGAGGTCGAGGGCCGCCCCGGAAGGAGAACTACGCACGACTTTTCCCTCAAGGTCGCGCCGGTAGAAGAAGAAGTCACCGTGAACGCCAACCAGGACACCTCGGTCAGCCTCGAAGCCGATAACAACGTCGGCGCCATCGTCCTGCGCGGTGCAGACCTCGACATGCTCTCCGACGACCCCGACGATCTCGCCGCCGAGTTGCAGGCACTCGCCGGGCCCGGCGCCGGGCCGCAGGGCGGCCAAATTTATGTGGACGGCTTCTCCGGCTCCAGCATCCCGCCCAAGGATTCCATTCGGGAGATTCGCATCAACTCCGACCCGTTCTCCGCGCAATACGACCGGCTCGGCTTCGGCCGTATTCAGATTTTCACCCGGCCCGGCTCGGACAAGTTCCGTGGCCGGATTTCCGCCGGGTTCAGCGACGAGAGTCTGAATGCCCGCAACCCATTTTCCTCCAACCAGCCCTCGTATCAGTCCCGGCTCTTCAGCGGGTCGCTCAGCGGCCCATTGGCGAAGAAGGCCTCGTTCAATTTAGACTTCCAGCGGCGCGAGATTGACGGCAACGCAGTCATCAACGCAACCATTCTCGACACCAGCCTGAACCCGGTTTCCTTCAGTGAATCGATCGTCACGCCGCAACGGCGCACCACCTTCGGTCCGCGAATTGATTATCAACTCTCGGAGAAAGTCACGCTCACGGGACGTTATCGCTTCTCCAAAAATGACCGGCAGAACAACGGCATCGGCGGGTTCTCGCTCGCCGCCGTCGGCTTTGACAACAACACCGTGGGCCATACCGTTCAGTTAACCGCCAACGCACTCATCAGCCACCGCACCATTAACGAAACCCGGGTGCAGTACCGGCGTAACGAATCCGACCGGATTGGCGACAATTCGACTCCCACCATCAACGTCCTTCAGGCTTTTACCGACGGCGGCGCGCGCGTGGGCCTGTCGGGCAACGAGTCGGACAACTGGGAAATTCACAACAACACCACCCTGGTCAGGGGAAAACACACCCTTAAGTTCGGCGGGCGTTTTCGCAGGGGAGCCAACGCCGATATTTCCGTCGATAACTTCGGCGGCACCTTCACCTTTGGCGGCGGCTTTGCCCCGCAGTTGGATGCCAACGATCAAATTATTCTTGACACAAGCGGCCTGCCCACCATTGTTCCTATAACCTCTATCGAACGCTACCGCCGCACCCTGGTGTTTCTCGCGCAGGGGCTCACCGGCCCGGAGATTCGCGCCCTCGGCGGCGGCGCCACGCAGTTCACCCTCTCGGCGGGCATCCCCGGTACCAAGGTAAGTCAGATGGACCTCGGGGTTTTCCTGCTTGACGACTGGCGCACTCTGTCCAATTTAAGTTTGAGCTTCGGGCTGCGGTATGAAGCGCAGGAGAACATTACCGACGGATCCAACTTTGCTCCTCGTTTCGGGTTTGCCTGGTCGCCCGACGGCGGCAGCGGACAGGGCAGCAAGACGGTCGTCCGCGGCGGCTTCGGCATGTTTTATGAGCGAGTCTCGCAGAATCTCACCCTGCAAACCTTGCGCCTCGACGGAACCCGGCAACAACAGTTCGTTATCCAGAACCCGGACTTTTACCCTGTCGTGCCCGATCCCGTCACTCTCACCAACCAGCTTGTGCCGCAAACCATCCGCGAGTTCGATCCCGACATCCGCGCACCTTACATGATGCAGTCCGCCATCGGCATTGAGCGGTCTTTGCCGGCCAATACGGTTGTTTCTACTACCTACAGCTATACCCGCGGCCTGCACACCCTGCGCAGCCGCAACCTCAATGCGCCCGACCCGGTCACGGGGATTCGCCCCTTCGGAACCGATTCGGTCTTTCAGTATGAATCCACTGGGAATTATCGCCAGAACCGGCTCGTCACGACTATCCGCACGCGCTTTTTGCGCGGCGTCTCGCTATTTGGTTATTACTCTCTGAACAAAGCTTCCAGCGACAGCGACGGCTCAGGCAACTTCCCCGCGAACCCGCTGGACCTCGATGCCGACTTCGGACGGGCGTCGAACGACACACGGCATCGCTTCCTGCTCGGTGGATCGGTTCCCGCTCCCTGGGGGTTCAGTTTCAGCCCGTTTCTCCTTTGGTCGTCGGGCGGGCCATTCAACATCACCACCGGGCGCGACAACAACGGAGACCTGATCTTCAACGACCGTCCCTCGTTTGCCACCGACCTGACCGACCCCGATGTGGTCGTCACTCGCTTCGGTGCTTTTGACCTGACCCCTGAGCCGGGCGATACCATCATCCCGCGCAATTTCGCTGATGGCCCCTCGCGCACCATTTTCAACCTCCGGGTGACCAGGACATTTGGATTCGGCACACGTGAACGTGAAGCAGGTTCAGATGGACAGGGTAGTAGTGACCCGCGGGCGAATCGCCGGGGTCGTGGGGGCCGCGGCGGTCGTGGGGGCCGCGGCGGAGGAAGAGGCGGCTTCGGTGGAAGGCATGGGGGTCGCGGCGGCTTCGGTGGCGGCCGCGCGAACAGCCGCTACACTCTGGCGCTCACGGCTTCCTTCCAGAACATTCTGAACCTGGTGAATCAGGGCCGGCCCATCGGAAACCTTTCCTCTTCTC
>CBDUYQ010000117.1:0-4735 GCA_965371475.1 uncultured bacterium | reverse complement strand
GCTGGCGGCGCAAACCCCCAGCCCGGAAATAGAGATATTCCCCCTCGAACAAATCCAGCCCGGCATGCGTGCCCAGGTCAAAACCATCTTTGCCGGTACGGAGATCGAAGACTTCGAACTGGAAATCATCGGCATTCTGAAAAACTTCCTCGGGCCCGGCCAGGACATGATACTGGTCCGCTTGCTGGGCGAGAAGCCGAACTACACCGGCGTGGTCGCGGGCATGAGCGGCAGCCCGGTCTATATCGACGGCAAGCTCGTCGGCGCGCTCAGTTTTCGGCTGGGGACACTTACCCGCGAACCCATCGGCGGCGTGACGCCTTTTGCCAACATGCTCCGGGCATCGCAAGCAAACAGCCGGCCCAAACCTGATGCCATGGCGCGCAGCACCGGTCGTTACCCTCTGCCGGTTGAAGCCGCGCAGGGCCTGAGCTTTGCTGCCAGCGGCACACGCTACATGGTGCCGATTGAAACTCCCACCACCATGGTGGGGATGCACCCGGAAGCGGTTTCCCGGTTCTCTGCCGAACTCGGGCAGCTCGGCCTGATGGCCTCACAAGGCGGAGGCGAAGCCCTGCCCGGCAACACTTCTCCGCTCGTTCCCGGTGGCGCCGTGGCGGCGGCGCTGGTAACCGGCGATATGCGGATTGCCGCCACCTGCACCATCACCGCCCGCATCGGCGACCAGCTCTTTGCCTGCGGCCACTGGTTCCTGAGCTACGGCGACGTGGAGATTCCCATGGCCAAGGTGGAAATTGTCACCACGGTGGCCTCCGAACTCAATTCATTCAAGATTGCCAACATTGGTGATCTAACCGGCACGTTCAACCACGACCGCCGCAGCGGCATCATCGGAACGGTGGGTCCGATACCGCCGATGGTCCCCGTGGATCTTACGATCACCCACGGCGGCAAGGATTTTGTTTACCATTATGCGATTGCCAAGCATCCGAAGATCTCCCCCACTCTGCTCAACATCACACTGTTCAACGGGTTGTTCAGCACCATCGAGTCGGGCGAGGGCTTCACCTACCGGGTGACCGGCGCCATGAAACTCGAAGGTCACCCCGACATCGTGCTCGACGGCATGTTCGGCCCCGGCGAAAGGTTCTTCCCGGACGCTGTTCTGGTCGCCAGCGACACCACCCAAGTCTTCCAGCGGGTGTACGCAAATCCGTTTGAAACCCCGAACATTGAGGGGATATCCCTCAAAGTCGAACTCCTGCCCGAGCGGCTGACCGCAACCATCGAAAACGCCTGGGTGGACAAGAGCGAGGCCCGCCCCGGGGAAACCGTGACCATCAAAGCGGTCCTCCAACCCTATCGCGGCGAGCGCGTCGTGCGCGAAATCCCGGTGGTGATTCCCCCGCAGGCCGTCAAAGGACGCCTGCGTATCCTGGTCAGCGACGCTTCCATGCTCAACCGCATCACCCGTACGCTGTCCGGCGGGGGCGCCTTTGGCCGGTTCACCCCGGCGCCCAGGGTGAGCAGCCTGGAGCAACTGATTGCCCTGCTCAACCGCGAACGGCGGAACGACCGGCTCTACGTCTCGCTGTTCCAGCGGACCCCGACCATGATGGTCGAAGACAAAATTCTGCCCAGCGTACCGCTGTCGCAATTGAACGTCCTGACCCGCCAGCAGGTGCGGGGCTCGACAACTATCTTCTACGAATCGATACTGAATGAAACTTCCGAACCGCTGAACCGGGTTATTTCCGGCAGCCGGTGGTTGCAGGTGACCATCCGCTAAAACCAATCGGAGCAAGAAATGCGCAAAATAATTCTGGCTATGCTGGCGCTCTCGCTGGCCCTCCCCACCACCGGGGAAAATACCCGCCACTGGCGGCAAACCAAGTACACCGAATTCGCTACGGGGACGCTCACCGGCATCGCGCTCCGCAGCGACGGGGAAATCCTGCTGGCCCCGGCACTCCAGGAGTTTGCCGACCCCAACCTGGAGTTTGTCTGGGCCATGGTCGAGGGCGAAAACGGCCCGCTCTATGTCGGCGGCGGCAGCCCCGCCAAGGTACTGCGTATCAACGCCGACGGCAGCAGCACGGTCATCTTCCAATCGAAGGAGCTTGAAGTCCACGCCCTGGCGGTGGACGGCAGGACAGGCACGCTCTACGCCGCCACCTCGCCCGACGGGCAGATCCACCGCATCCCGCAAAAGGGAGAACCGAGTGTCTTCTTTGCCCCGGAAACCAAGTACATCTGGGATATCGAACTTTCTCCTGAAGGAACCCTCTACGCCGCCACCGGCGACAAGGGTCAGATTTACCGCATTACCCCCGACGGCCAGGGCGAAGTCTATTTTGAGAGCGAGGAAACTCATATCCGCTCACTGGCGTTCGGGCGCGACGGCCAGCTCTACGCCGGCACGGAACCGAGCGGCCTGATCTACCGGATTGACGACGACGGCAACGCCTTCGTTGTGTACGAGACCGGCAAGAAAGAGGTGACGGCGCTCGGCTTCGACAACCAGGGAAACCTCTACGCCGCCTCCATGGGATTGAAAACCACAACACTCCGCACACCCCGCCCCGCTATCCCGGGACAGACGGTGGTGAGCTCTACCGGCACAACGATAATCACATCGAACAGTGCGGCAATAGCCCGTGCACTGCAAACGGGCATCCCCACGTCACGGATTCCTTTCCTGACTGCGGGTGGCAGCGAAGTTTATAAAATCGCGCCGGACGGCTTCCCGGAAGTTCTCTGGTCTTCTACCCGGGAACTGGTATACTCGCTCTCTTTCGACTGGTCCAACCGGGTGCTGGCCGGAAGCGGAAACAACGGCAAACTGTTCGCCGTGGATTCTCCTATTCTCTACTCCGACCTGGCCAAGGTTTCCAGCCAGCAGATTACCGCCATCCTTTCCAGCAGCACCGGCGAGATTTTCCTGGCTACAGCCAACCCTGGCATGGTCTACCGGCTCGGGCCCTCTCGGGCAACTGAGGGCGTGATTGAGTCCGGAGTTTTCGACGCTGAACTCTTCACGCAATGGGGCCGGATAAGCTGGCAGAGCCGCGGCGCCAGCAACGGCGACACCGACGGCAGCATCCGGCTGTTTACCCGCAGCGGCAACACCTCCGACCCTGCCAAACAATGGAGCGGCTGGTCCGAGGCCTACACCGATTCCAGCGGCTCGGTCATCACCAGCCCGCCAGCACGTTTCCTGCAATGGAAAGCTGTGCTGACCACGTCCAAAGGAAAGTCCTCCAGCCTTTCCAGCGTCAGCGTGGCTTATCTGCGCCGCAACCTTGCACCCACGGTAGAAACGATTCTAGTGCAGCGGCCAGGCGTACGGGTGCGCAACGTGCAAACCAGCACCCAATCTTTTGAGTCGGCGCGACTGGAACTGCCGCCGCCCACGGCCCGCCAAAGCCGCAAGGGAAAAGGTATCGTGGTGATCCAGGCACAACCCAAACGCCAGAACAACCGTTTCCGGACCCCACCCCAGGGCGCCATCGATGCCGGGGCGCGCAGTGTTCTTTGGAGCGCCGACGACCCCAACGACGACAACCTGGCCTTCTCCGTTTATTACCGGGGCGATAACGAAACGCAGTGGAAACTGCTGGCGGAAAACCTCGGCGCCAACTACTACTCCTGGGACCGCACCACCCTGCCCGACGGCGCCTACCATCTCAAGGTCGTCGCCACCGACGCGCCCGCCAACCCCGCCGACTTGGCACTGAGCGGAGAGAATGTAAGTGACCGGTTCGAAGTGGATAACACCGCGCCGCAAATTACCGGGCTGGCCGCCCAGAACAACAGCGCGACGGCAGTGCGCTTCACTGCGCGCGACAGTTTCAGCCCACTGGAAAAGGCCGAGTACTCGCTCGATGCCGGCGAATGGCAGATGGTCTTCCCCACCAGCCGCACCACGGACGCCACCGAGCACAGCTATGAATTTCAGTTAGGAAATTTGAAACCGGGCGAACACACCCTCGTCGTCCGGGTCTATGACAGCTTCCACAATGTTACTCTGGCACGCACTACTTTTACCGTCCGCTGAAGTGGTCTACTGATCCGCTTGTTGCTAAAACACAGGCGGCGTCAAAATGACCACAAGCGCAAAGAAGCGTAGTTTTTCTGGAGTGTCCCGCTGCGATTAAGATACCGAATGCACTTTGCTCCTACTCCCCATTCTAAGAATATTCTTAACTTTGGAGACTGGTTTTCCTGCACATAACCCCTTGTCTTTGACCGGGGTGGAAAGGCGTTAAAACTCCCACAACGCAAAGCGCCGAGTTTTAATCTACGGCTAACCCGCCTCTAATCACTACCTAACTACCATCTAAGATACTCATTCTGAATATCTCTTGAGATTTCTGTTGTTTGGGGTCTGCCACGCGGGGATGTTGCATGACCAGTAATTTTCAACCAACACAGTCCGGAACGCCGCCCTGGTTTACCAGAACCATCCTGACGCTGGCCGCTGCAATCTTTGTGCTGGATTTATCTCTTCCGCTCGGGATTGCCGGCGGCGTCCCTTATGTAGCCGTAGTGTTGATTTCGCTGTGGTCTCCCCAGAAGAAGCATACTTTGTTGGCTGCCAGCGGCGCCACATTGCTGACCATCCTGGGTTTCTTTTTCTCCCCGGACGGCTCCACCTTGTGGATTGTTCTGATCAATCGCTCCCTCGCTATCCTTGCCATCTGGACAGTAGCCATCGTGAGCCTGAAACGTTACTCGACAGGCCTGAACGTTCTCCATAGCGACGAGAGGCTTC
>CBDUYQ010000116.1:0-4741 GCA_965371475.1 uncultured bacterium | reverse complement strand
ACGTCACCGGCGCGCTCAATCTGCACCGTGTCCCCTTCGCGGACGCCCAGCCGTTCCACTTCGTCCATGTTGTGCAGGGTCGAATTGCTCACGGTGACTCCGCCCACCTTCACGGGTTTCAGGCGGGCCACCGGGGTAAGGGTGCCGGTACGCCCGACCTGCACTTCGATTTTCTCCAGCACGGTTTCGGCCTGCTGGGCAGCGTACTTGTAGGCGATGGCGTAGCGCGGGGCTTTGGCAGTGCTGCCCAGTTCTTCCCAGAGGGCCAGCTCATCGACTTTGACAACGATGCCGTCGGTCTCATAGGGCAGCGTATGGCGTTTCTCGTCCCACTCGCGGCAAAACTCCACGACGGCGTCGATGCCCTGGCACTTTTTCCAGTGCCGGTTGACCTTGAAGCCCATCTCCGAAAGCTTCTGCAGGACATCCGAGTGGCGCTTGAAAAGAATGCGCTCCTCACCGAGCAGCGCATACGCAAACAGGTCAAGCTGCCGCTGCGCGGTGATGCCCGGATCGAGTACGCGCACCGCCCCGGCGGCGGCATTGCGCGGGTTGGCAAAAACTTTTGCCCCGGCTTCGTCCTGCGCCCGGTTCAGTTCCAGAAAAGCCTCTTTGGGCATGATGACCTCGCCACGCACCTCGAAGCTCTCTTCCAACCCAGCCTTCTTGAGCCTTTTGGTCTCCACCTGCAAGGGAACCGCCCGGATGGTTTTGATGTTGGGGGTTACGTCTTCCCCTTCGCGCCCGTCGCCGCGGGTGATGGCGCGCTCATAGCTGCCATTTTCGAAATGGAGGGCGATGCTGATGCCGTCGAGTTTCAACTCGCAAACGTATTCGACCGACTTACGGCCCGACCCTTCCAGCACCCGGCGGCCGAAGCCGGCCAGCTCCTCGAACGAATAAGCGTTGTCGAGGCTGGTCATGGGGCGGGTGTGGCGGACCTTGCTGAACCCCTCGCGCGGTTCCCCGCCCACCCGCTGGGTGGGGGAGTCGGGGGTTGCCAGTTCGGGGTGCTCTTCCTCCAGCGCCTTGAGTTCCAGCATGAGCTGGTCGAAGTCGGCGTCGGATACGTCCGGGTCATCGAGAACGTAGTAGCGGTTCTCGTGGTACCGGATCTCCTCCCGAAGCTTCTCGGCCTTCTTGCTTGCGGCTTTGCCTGCCATGCAGTCATTATACCCCGTGAGATTTTCTCCTTCGGCAATTCCGGTTGCCGATTCGTACTATAATTTCGGGGCCTCTGCCACAAGGAGAGAAACCATGAATACGCTGCCCATACACCGGATTCTTTCAGCCGCGACTGCTGCTGCTCTGGGTCTCTTGTGCCTCTTGCTCATGGGGGCCGCGCCGCCCGCACCGGACCGGGTGGCCGACCGAAAGGCCCTGCTGGCCCACCACGAAGCCAGTTTGCAAGCCCATCGGGTGAACAACCCGGAGTGGTTCATCCGGGATCGGGCGGCAGAGTACATCCTGGTCAGCCGGGGAGAAGTCCTCCGGCCCACCAGCGAGCAGACCCTGGCAAGATTCAAAGACTACCTCGGCCGGACGCGTTTTACGGAATACCGCGACCTCGTACCCCCTGTTGTACGCATCTCCGAGGACGGGACGATGGGCTGGATTGCCGTTCAGGTTAAGGTTGCCGGCGTCCAGACCCAACCCGACGGTACAGAGGAGAAAATCGACGCCGTCTGGGCCTGGGTCTCGATGTACGAAAAACACGAGGGGCGGTGGATCAACACAGGGAACGCCTCCAACCGGCGGCCCTAGATTTCGCTGGTATGACTAAACGAACCCAGTTCCGGAACGCCGCCATCATTTACAACCCGGCATCAGGCCGCCAACGCTCGCAGCGCGAACGCGCCCTTGCCCGTGCGGTGCAACTGCTGGAGGTCCATGGGACACACTGCACCCTCGTCCCTACTACGGGACCGGGCTCGGCCACGGAACAGGCCCGCAGGGAAGTTGCCGCCGGGCGCGACCTGATAATCGCCTGCGGCGGCGACGGCACGGTAAACGAAGTTGTGAACGGCCTGGCTGGTTCACAGGTCCCTCTGGCTCTTCTGCCCGCCGGCACCGCCAACCTCCTCGCCAAGGAACTCGGCCTGCCCTGGAATATTCACCAGGCGGCCGAATACATCCCGCAGGCCCAAGTTCGCCGCATCGCGTTGGGAAAAGCCAACGGCCGTTTCTTTGTCTGTGTGGCCGGGGCCGGGATTGATGCGGTGATTATCCGGAACTTCAACCGGGACCGGACGGCCAAAGGTATGCGGGGCTTGCTGGCAGTGATCGTGGAAGGTTTCCGCCAACTGGCCCTCTATGACTTCCCGCTATTCCAAGTCGAGGCGGAAGGTGAGACCTGGCCGGCCAGCCAAATCATGATTTGCCGCAGCCGGAGCATGGGTGGCCCGCTGCACATCACGCAACAGGCCAACCTGTTCAGCAACCACTTCGAGGTCCTCTTGCTGCCCAAACGGTCGAAGGCTTACTACCTGGCCGGCTTCCTGGCGGATTTAGGACACTCGCTGCCGAGCTTTCCCGGTGTCCGCTATCTCCTCACCCGGCAACTGAAAATTCATCCCAACGAAAAGCCGGTGCAATATGAAATTGACGGAGAATGGATAGGCGAGATTCCGGTGGAAATCGAACTGGTTCCCGACGCACTTTCGCTGGTCGTGCCGGAGAAAATGGTGAAGTAAACAGATGGATATTGCTACCCACCTGCTCGTCGGTTTCGTGCTGGCCCGCACCGGCGCCGGCAAAGCGGCGCCGCTTGCCACACCCGCCCTGCTGACCGCCTCGGTTGTGTCCGACCTGGAAATTGTTCACCTGCTGGTCAGCCCGGAAAACTATCTTTTCCATAGCGGCGGCTGGGGACATTCGCTTCTGGGAGGGCTGGGGCTTGCTGCTGTCACAGCTCTTGCCTTCTGGTGGTTCGCCCGCCGCAAAGGGGCGCCGAAAATTTTCCTTAAACTCCTGGCGGTTTCCCTGCTGGGTATTACCGGCCACATCCTGCTGGACTGGGCGACCTCGACGGGCATACGGCTGCTGTGGCCCTTCCGTCAGAAACTCTTCTTCCTCGACTGGCTGCCCTCAACCGACCTGCTGCTGATAGTCCTTCTGCTGGCCGCCCTGCTGCTGCCTTCCCTGTTTCGTTTGATCTCGGAGGAAATCGGCGCGCCCAAGAAGGACACCGGCCTGCGCTGGGGCGCGCTGGCCGGGCTGGCAGGCTGCTTACTGCTCACCGGCGCTCGCGGGATGCAACACGCGGATGCGCTGGGGCAACTCGAAGCCCGACAATACCGCGCTGGCCCCTCCCTGAAGGAAGCTGCATTCCCGACGCCGTTGAACCCGTTCCTGTGGCGAGGGGTGGCAGACACCGGCAACACGTTGGAAATCCTCGAAGTGAACCTGCTGACCGACACACGGGAAAGTCTCGGTTCGCGCTTTAAGCCGGCCAGCCATCCAGCTATTGAAGCCGCCCAGAACACCCGCACTGCCCGGCTCTTCCTGCGCCGGGCACGGTTCCCTCTGGCCACCGTCACCCGCCGCTCTGATGGCTGGCGGGTGGAGATCGAAGACCTGCGCTTCTCAGGAGGGGCTGGCTCGGGGGCGGAGTTCGCACTCCGCATTGACCTGGACAAAGAAAACAGAATCGTAGCAGAACGCATCCGCTGGGGTGAACTGGGCGAGTGGGAAGACTAGGGCTACCCGGAAGGGTCTGCTTCGCCGGCGTTGCGGTGGGCCCAGCGTGCCAGGAAGTACCCCGCCAGAATCAAGGCAACAGCTACCAAAGACAGCAGGACTTTGTTGGCCATCAAAAAATCAATCGCCTCCTGACCGAACATCGCGCCCAGGGAACCCAACAGGAAGTAGCGCAACCCCCGGCCCAAAGTGATGGCGGGCAGGAAATATTTCAGGCGAACCTGGAATCCCCCGGCGGCGAGAATAAACGCCTTGAACGGGGTGGGGGGCGGCAGAAAAGATGGGACTACCACGGCCAGGAACTCATTCCGTTCCATCCAGGTATGGATTTTATTCAACTGGCCTCCCTGAATCCGTTTTCGCAGCAGCAGTTCGCCCCCTTTGCGGCCAATGGAATAAATGACCAGACAACCGAGGACCGAACCCACGGTAGCCATGAAGGCGTAATAAGCCCACCAGGCCGGTTCCTGAATAGATAACCACATGACGAGAATGTCATTGATCACCGGAAGCGGCAAAAACGAGGAGTCCAGGAAAGCCACCGCAAACAGACCAACCCCCTGCCCGGCCACACCACCGACGGCAGCCAACAGGGTTTTGACCCAGCCGGGAGTTCCGGCGGGAACAGAAACACCCTTGGCAGCTTGAAGAAGGGTAAGCAAACTATCCATTGTAGAGAAGGTCACGGGAACGCACAAGCGGGGCGACGGCTTGTCGATTCGCTTCACATGGGCTATAAAGAGTAGCTTCCGGCCGGGGTGGCCGGGACTCATCCCCTGCGCAGTAAGTTCCCCAGGGGTTCTTTTATTGCAGTCTGGCAGTAGTCGTCCGCCCCCGGTCTGCTTCCCCGTACAAGGGCAGGGAGCGGACTACCGACGAAAAACAAGAGAGGAAATAATGGAACAAAATTTGTTCTTTGCGCTGGGATTCGGCGCACCTGCTGTAGCGGCCATTTTCGCGTTTATCCTCATGCGTAGGATAGGAAAAGCCGACGCCGGCACCGACAAAATGAAGCGGATCGCCGAGCAGATTCGCAGCGGCG
>CBDUYQ010000115.1:0-4777 GCA_965371475.1 uncultured bacterium | reverse complement strand
CCGGACATGGAAGCCAGGAAGTCGGCGTTGGCTTTGGTCTTGCTCAGCTTGTCGATGATGAGTTCCATGGCTTCGACGGGCGAGAGCGGGCTCAACACCTTCCGCAAAATCCAGATCCGGTTCAATTCGTCTTTGGGGATAAGCAGCTCTTCCTTGCGGGTGCCGGAGCGGTTGATATCGATGGCAGGGAAGACGCGTTTGTCGGAGAGGCGGCGGTCGAGAATGATTTCCATGTTGCCGGTGCCTTTGAACTCTTCGAAGATGACGTCGTCCATGCGGGAGCCGGTGTCAATCAGCGCGGTGGCCAGGATAGTCAGGCTGCCGCCTTCCTCGACGTTGCGGGCGGCGCCGAAGAAGCGCTTGGGGCGCTGCAGGGCGGTGGATTCCAAACCGCCGGAGAGCACCTTGCCCGAGGGAGGCACCACCTGGTTGTAGGCGCGGGCCAGGCGGGTGATGGAGTCGAGCAGGATGACGACATCGCGGTTGTGTTCGACCAGGCGCTTGGCCTTCTCGATGACCATCTCGGCGACCTGGACGTGGCGCTGCGGCGGCTCGTCGAAGGTAGAGCTGATGACTTCAGCGGCGGCGACGTTGCGTTGCATGTCAGTGACCTCTTCCGGCCGCTCGTCAATCAGCAGGATAATGGTGATGATTTCGGGGTGGTTGGCGGCGATGGAGTTGGCCAGGGTCTGGAGCATCATGGTTTTGCCGGTGCGGGGCGGGGAGACAATCAGGCCGCGCTGGCCCTTGCCGACCGGGGTGAGCAGGTCGAGGGCGCGCCCGGTGATGTTGTCATTGCCGGTTTCCAGTATGATGCGCTCTTCCGGGTAGAGCGGGGTCAGGTTGTCAAAGAAAATCTTGGTGCGGGCGGCGTCGGGGTCTTCGAAGTTGACGGCTTCGACCATGACCAGCGCGAAGTAGCGCTCGCCTTCTTTGGGCGGGCGGACGCGGCCGCTGACAGTGTCGCCGGTGCGGAGGTCAAACTTGCGAATCTGCGAGGGGGAGACGTAGATGTCGTCCGGGCCGGGCAGGTAGTTGTAGTCCGGCGCGCGCAGGAAGCCGTAGCCGTCGGGCAGGCATTCGAGCACGCCCTCGGAGAAGATCAGGCCTTCCTTTTCCGCCTGGGCGCGCAGAATCTGGAAGATAAGGTCCTGTTTGCGCATGCCGCTGGCGCCGGGAATTTCCAGGTCGCGGGCGATCTTGGCCAGGTCGGTGATGCTTTTGGATTTTAGCGAACTGATATTCAGGGCGCCGTTCATCTCTGAGGTCGCCACTTTGGTGCCCGAGGCGCCCGAGTTGTTTCGTTTTCTTGCCATGGTGAATTGGCCTCCGCCAATAGTTAGTCAGTCGTGAATTGGGATTCCGTGTGTCGTAGCCGGCAGGGTATTGAGCCGAAGTTTCTTCGCGGCCCACGAGATGAGTCGGTGTAGCGTGCAACCGTCTCAAAGTTTCAGTCTAGGTCTTTTTCTCCCTTTTCGCAATACCTCAACAATTTGGAATTTTGAGGCGTTAAACAACCCACAGAAAAAAATCGTTTAGTTGGTGACCGTGCCCTGGTCGCCGCTCTGGTCCGGTTCGCCCGTGGGGGGAGGGCCGGTTTGCGCGGTTTCCTCGCCGGGTTCCGGCGGGGCGGGCAGGTCGTCCAGGGACTTCTCCAGCGCCACCTTGAGGACCTCGTCCATGCTCTCGACAAATATGAGGGAGAGTTTCTTGCGGGCGTAGTCCGGAATGTCTTCCAAATCTTTTTCGTTGTCCTTGGGCAGCAGGACGGTCTTGATGCCGGTGCGGTGGGCGGCCAGGAGTTTTTCCTTGAGGCCGCCGATAGGCAGGATTTTGCCGCGCAGGGTGATTTCGCCGGTCATGGCCACGTCGGTGTTGATGGGAATCTTGGTCAGCGCGCTCACAATGGAGGTGCAGAGCGTGATGCCGGCCGAGGGGCCGTCCTTGGGGATGGCGCCTTCGGGCAGGTGGACGTGGATATCGAGGTGGCGGTAGAAGTCTTTGGTCAGTCCGAACCGGCCGGCGCGGGCGCGGACGTAGCTCATGGCGGCCTGGGCGGACTCCTGCATGACGTCGCCGAGTTGGCCGGTCAGGGTGAGTTTGCCCTTGCCATTCATCAGGGTAGTTTCGATAGCGAGCATCTGGCCGCCGAGTTCGGTCCAGGCCAGCCCCTGGGCCAGCCCGACTTCGCTCTTTTTTTCCTTGTCCTGGTCGCGGAACTTGATGACGCCGAGGAAGTCTTTGACCGTCTCCGGGGTGAGTTGGGCGGCATAGGCTTTGCCTTCGGTGACAATCTTGCGGGCAACTTTGCGGCAGACGTTGGCGATTTCGCGTTCGAGGTTGCGGACGCCAGCTTCGCGGGTGTAGTGGACGAGCAGGTGTTGCAGCCCCTCGTCGGTGAAGCCGAGGTTCTTTTCCTTGAGGCCGGTGGCCTTGCGCTGCTTGGAAACCAGGTAGCGTTTGGCGATTTCGAGTTTTTCCTGGTCGGTGTAGCCGGTCAGGCGAATAACCTCCATGCGGTCGAGCAGCGGCTGCGGGATGGTGTGAGTGACGTTGCCGGTGCAGATGAACATGACGTGGGAGAGGTCGTAGTCCACGTCGAGGTAGTGGTCGCTGAAGGCGTTGTTCTGCTCGGGGTCGAGCACTTCCATCAGGGCCGAACTGGGGTCGCCGCGGAAGTCGGTGGACATCTTATCGACTTCGTCGAGCATGAAAACCGGGTTGACGGCGCCGGCCTTGCGCATCATTTGGATAATCTGGCCGGGCAGGGCGCCGATGTAGGTGCGGCGGTGGCCGCGGATTTCTGCTTCGTCGCGGACGCCGCCGAGCGAGAGCCGGACAAACGTGCGTCCCGTGGCGCGGGCGATGGACTTGCCCAGCGAGGTCTTGCCGACGCCGGGCGGACCGACAAAGCAGAGCACCGAGCCTTTGGGTTTTTTGACCAGGCGGCGGACGGCGAGGAATTCGAGGATGCGTTCCTTGATTTTTTTCAGGCCGTAGTGGTCCTCTTCCAGTATGCGCTCGGCCTTCTTCATGTCCTTGATTTCGCGGCTGCGTTTCTTCCAGGGCACGGAGGCGAGCCAGTCAATGTAGTTGCGGCTGACGGTGGTTTCCGCCGACATGGGGGGCATCATCTCGAGCCGCTTGAATTCCTGGATGGCCTTTTCTTCGACCTCTTTGGGCATACCGGCGTCTTCGATTTTCTTCTTGAGCTCGTCGAGCTCGTTTTTCTCGCCCCGGCCAAGTTCTTTCTGGATGGCCTTCATTTTTTCATTGAGGTAAAACTCGCGCTGGGCCTTTTCCATCTGGGTTTTGACACGGGACTGGATGTTGCGATCCATGTTGACCTTTTCGGTCTCGAATTCGAGCATGTCGCCGAGGCGGTTGAGGCGCTCTTCGGGGTCGAAGAGTTCGAGTAATTCCTGCTTGTCCTCGATGGAGAGGGTGAGGTTGGCCGCAATGGTGTCTGCCAGGCGGTCTGGGTCGTCGCCCTTGACGGCGTTGACCACGGATTCGTAGTTGAGGCTCTGGCTCATTTTGACGTACTGCTCGAAGAGCTGGTTGGCGCGCTCGACGGCGCTATCGAGTTGCGGGGACGGTGTGACAGGGGATTTTACAATTTCGATGACGCCGCGGAAGTACTCTTTCTGGTCGCTGACTTCTACAATCCGGGCCCGCTCGGCGCCTTCCACCAGAACGCGGATATTGCCGTCGGGCAGCTTGACGCTCTGGACGATGTTGGCGACGGTGCCGACCTGAAAAATCTGGTCGGGCTGGGGATCGTCAAGGGAGGCGTCGTGCTGGGTAGTGAGGAATATCTTCTTGTCAGTGGCCAGGGCGGCTTCCAGGGCGCGCACGGAGCTTTCCCGCCCGACGATGAAGGGCGTCATCATGTGCGGAAAGATGACAATATCCCGGATGGGCATCATCGGGATGGTTCGCGTCTGGCCCGAATTTTTATCGCGTTCGAACATTTGAATTTTTGCCCTGTCTTAGTGGATGCAACCCTGCCATCTGGGGTTACTTTTGATCAGCCAAATCGGGATCAGCGCACCGGGCGCCGCCCAACGGTGCAAAAGAGCTAGCCGGCTTTCTCCAGCCAGTCCGGGCCGGCTTCGGCCTGTTCCACCATCTCCCGGGTAACCGTGAAATTTCCGGCAGTACGCTGCGAGGGAAGGTGGTACATCAATTCTAACATTAAATCTTCCAGAATCATACGCAAGCCGCGAGCGCCCATTTTCCGTTCCTGGGCCAGTTCGGCCACGCGTTCGAGGGCGTCTTCGGCGAATTCCAGCTGGACTTCTTCGTATTCGAACAGGCGCTGGTACTGCTTGACCAGCGAGTTCCGGGGTTCCTGGAGTATCTGCACCAGAGCGGCGGCGTCGAGGTCATTGAGGACTCCGACGACGGGCAGGCGGCCGATGAACTCCGGGATAAGACCGTACTGCATCAGGTCCTGCGGCTGGACCTGCTCGAGGACCTTGGTGTTGCGCTTGCGGGGAGAGGTTTCCGCCGGCGTTGTGACGAAGCCGAGTGACTTGTGACCGATGCGGCGCTCAATGATTTTTTCCAGCCCGACAAACGCTCCGCCGCATATGAACAGGATGTTGGTGGTGTCCACCGGGGTGAACTCCTGGTGGGGGTGCTTGCGCCCGCCCTGGGGGGGTACGTTGGCGATGGTGCCTTCGATGATTTTCAGCAGCGCCTGCTGGACGCCTTCGCCGGAGACGTCGCGGGTGATGGAAGGGTTCTCGTCCTTACGGGAGATCTTGTCAAT
>CBDUYQ010000114.1:0-4835 GCA_965371475.1 uncultured bacterium | reverse complement strand
GAACCGCCGGAAACTTCCCGCAGGATGCTCCCCACATTCCACGCCCCGTCGCGATTGCGGACCAGGTTGAGGCTGGGCTCAAGCAGGTTCAACTGGGCGCACTCCAACTCCCAGCGCCAGAGGGCTGCTACCGGAAAGTAGCAGCGCAGCTCCTGCGTATAGAGGAACGGTTCAGCGCCGAAGGCCGGATTTTCGTGGACCACCAGCCGGGTTCCCACCAGTCCCGGCCGCGGCAGCAAACTGACGGTCAGGTCTTCAAACTCCACCGTTCGGCCCAGCCGCCGCTCCAGTGCGCGGTGGGCCGCCCGTTGAAATACTTCCAGGGAAAGTACGGCCGGCGCCAGCACTGCCAGCAGGAAAACCAGAATGACTGCAACCCAGAACCGTTTTTTACGCATAGGTCAATGAGGAGCTACTGTACAAACCGGAGGAACCGCTTCCAGCGCGCGCGGGAAAAAAAGGCGGTCAAGGCATTCGGCCATCGGGGAGTTTCCCCCGGCCCCAATTCCTCCTCTGCCTCCTTCACATCCTCCGGACGAGCAAAAGACCAGTAAATCAGCAGGGGGCGGCCGATGATGTTGGAGCGGTCCACCAACCCCCAGTAGCGGCTGTCCTGGCTGTTGTCACGGTTGTCTCCCAGGGCAAAGTATTTTCCCGGCGGCAGCACGATTTCATCACCCTCGATAAGCTGTTGTACCTGTTCCGCCCAGCCCGGCTCCATCCAGTGATAGTAGGTACTGCCGGAGGGGGGGAAATCGTCGTTCAAACGGCGCGGCAGGGTAGCGTCATGGTTCTTGTAAGGTTCCTCCAGCGGTTCCCCGTTGAGATAAACACGGTGCTTGACGATCTTCAGCCGGTCGCCCGGCAACCCCACGGCGCGCTTCACAAAGTGCGGGTAGGGGGCGTAGGGGTACTTAAAGACGATGATGTCCCCCCGCTGCACCTCCCGGTAAGGCAGAAAACCGTTGAGCGGCTTGGGAGCGTCCGCGAACCCAAACTTGTTGACCAGCAGATGGTCGCCGACCAGCAGGGTTTTCTCCATCGAACTGGAAGGGATTTTGAACGCCTGCACCATGAAGGTGGTGCCGAACAGCGCCAGGATCACCGTAACCAGCAAGGACTCTGCATAGTCACGGATAGTGGCCGGATTCAGTTTTTCTTTTTCCCTCACCAGGTTACGTCTGTCCTTTTTCCCGGGCGGCGCTCGCCTCATTAGCCAATATCTCCAATGCCTGCTCCGCCGCCTGCTGTTCCGCCGATTTTTTGGAGGCGCCCCGGCCCTGGGACAAACACCGGTCACCCAGCCACAACTCTACCAAAAATGTTTTGCTGTGGTCGGGCCCGGTTTCACCGGCCAGATCATACCTGGCTACCGGGAGGCGGCGAGCTTGCAAATACTCCTGCAACGAGGTCTTGTAGTCCGCCCCAGCAAACGATTCCGGGCCCTGCTGCTCGACCGCCTGCAACAGGTTCTGTTGGACGAAGTGGCGCGCGGCCTCCAGTCCCCCGTCGAGGTAAAGGGCTGCCACCAACGCTTCCACGGCGTCGGAAAGCAGGGTTGGTTTCTGCCGCCCACCGGTCTTCTCCTCCCCCGGGCCGAGGCGCAAAAAGCGGCCCAATTCGAGTTGCTCGGCGACCTGCCGGAAGCTGGCGGCGTTCACCAGGTTTGACTTGATGCGGGAGAGCTTGCCTTCGGACATTTCCGGCGAGAGCTGGTAGAGGGCCTCGCTGACAATGAAACCCACAATCGAGTCGCCCAGAAACTCCAGCCTTTCGTTGTCGCTACTGTTCCGCCCGCCTTCCAGTCCCCGGCAGGAGCTGTGCGTCAGGGCCTGCTGCAAGAGGGCCGGATGGCGGAACTGGTAACCCAGACGCTGTTCGAGCTCATCGAGGTTTTCGATGCCCCCCCGGGATTCCTCTTTGGGAGCCATACGTTACTCTTGCGGCTGCTCCTTTTCGGGAGCTTCCTGCCCGGCAATCTTCTTTGCGACGACGGCCAGGTATTCGTGGGCCAGTACCGCTGACCGCCCGCCCAATTGGGTACAGCGCTCCAAGACATCCTTGGCGTCCGTCCACTCCTCCTGGCGAATGTGGGCGACCGCCAGCCGGAGACAATCCGTCCCGTTGGGACTGACCTGGTTCAATTCCACCGAGCGTTTCAGTTCTTCTTCGGCCTGCTGGTTGCTCCCCTGGATCAGATGGAGGTAGCCCAGCGTCGCCCGTGGCTGAGACTCGATAAAGCGGCGCTGCAAATCAAAATCTTCTGGAGGAATGCCGGGAGGGCGCTTGGCGTCGGCATAAACAGCGGGGAGTTGCTCGAGCGCCTGCCGGGCAAACTCTTCGGCCCGTTGGTACCTCTCCGCCGAATCCGCCGCGCTGGGAACTGTGCCTTCCACCAACGAATCCGCCAGCAAAATCCGGGCGAGCAAATCCTGGGGGTTCCGTTCCAGCACTTTTTCCCCGCTCTCGATTGCCTTTTCATAGTTGCCCAGCATGCGATAGGCCTCGGCCGCCGCCAAGTGGACACGGCCAAGAAAAAAACTGTCAGGGTACCGCCGGAGAAACTCGTCTACCAGCACCAGGCGGTCCGCCGGCTTCTGTACCTGCAACAACTCTTTCACCGCAGCCTGCTCTTCCGCCATCTGCCGGGAAGGAAGATTCTCCAGCCGGGGAGACTCCTGCCCTTGCTGGGACATTCCTGCGGCCGCGGGGACAGCAAACGCCAGTGCCAGCAATAAGGTCCCTCCGAATACCACTGTCAGCTTGGTCCTCATCGGCTCTTCCTCCTGCTCCCTATTCATTCCCCTGCCCGAAAGGTTCCGCCAAACCCCGGCGGGCCGCCTGCGCAATCCGTTCTATTTCTCCCGCTGCCGAGAGCGCAGCGCGATAATGACCCAGGGCCTGCTCCCGGCCCCCATCCAAATCATAAATGCGTCCCAGGTAAAGATTGGCCCAACCAAGAATGGCGGGGCTCTCGGCCTGCTCAATCGCGCGTTGGAAATAGCCCGCCGCCTCCTGCCGGTTCCCTTCGGCGCTGGCCACCAGGCCCAAACCATAGAGGGCTCGCGGATCGCCTTCGGCCTGCTCCTGCAAGACCTGTTCGAAAGCCTTCCGGGCCGCGGGCAGGTCCCTCTGGCGAAGGGCGGCATTTGCCTGGCGGAGGATTTCCGCGGCCAAGTCTCGCGGCGGAGTCGGCGGCGGTGGAACCTCCGCGGGTGCGAACCCGATTTTCAGGAAACGCGCCGTTTCAATTTTCGACCGGTAACCCCGCAGCAACTCCGGGAAATATATATCAATGGAAGGGTCGGTTTCCTCGAATTTTTCCAACGCCCGGTAGAAATGCCGCACAAACAGGTAGCCGTCCTTTTCGCGGCGGTCCTGCTCCGCTTCCGCTTCTGCCTCGCCGTGGTTCCCCAAACGGATCTCTACGGCTTGTATGAACGACTCGCCTATCAACAACAGGGCGTCCCGCCGGAACTGGTCCGGCAGCCGGGGCGCCCGGTCAACGAACCGCTGCGCCACATCGGCGAACTCATCCATCTCTTCGGTTTGCCGGGACACAATCTCATCCAGCAACAGGTGCAGGTACTGGTGCCGCACCGTCGCGGCAAAATCCTCCCGCTCGGGATGAATCACCACGAAATAACGCGACCCGTAGCTGCGGGCGCTGGTGAGTCCTCGCGCAACCAGCCACTCGGGATACACCGTATAGGACAGCCCGGAAGGCTTCTCAATCTGGCGCAGGTAGCCGCGGGCGGCCAGCATAGCGCCGGCAATCTCCGTCCGATGGTTCTCCAATCCCCGCAGGTAGGAAAATTCAACCGACCGCCAGAGTGTGCCTATCTTTGCCGCCCGGTAGAACTCCGGGAGTAAGGCGCGGAACTCCCCCAGTGCGGCCACGCCAGGCGGCAACTGCCCCATCGCCAGCGAAAACGCGAAGTCCGAAGGCCCTTCCAGCACCAGCCCCAAAGAAACGAACTCGCTGATCTCCTCCGTGGTCCCCTGGAAGTTACGCGCTACCAAAAGCTCGTGCAGGGGCGCCGTGATACCGGAATCGAGTTGCCGGAGCACCCCGTCAACCTGCCGGGTCACGAGGGAGTCTGCTTCCCCTTCCCAGGCGACTTCCGGCGCACTCGCCCGAACCGCGCAGAGCACGGTAAAGAGCGTTTCGCTGACGTCCAGGCGGACTTCACCCCCTCCCTGGGCCAACAGCGACACCGGTCCTGCCAGAACCAGGCAAACCGCCAGCCAGGCCATCATTCGGTTTGTGCGGAGTCGGGGCAAAGTATGTAAATTAGCGATACAAAGTTCCTATCCCATACACTTTTCAGTGTAGAGAAGGCCCCGGTAAGCCGTCAAGGCGGCGACTACTGCCAGAAGGGGATGGTGGACCTGGCGGGGATCGAACCCGCGACCTCTTCCATGCCATGGAAGCGCGCTCCCAGCTGCGCCACAGGCCCATTCGAGCTACGGTAAATTATTTCAGTTGCCCGGAGAGTTGTCAATCCAGCCGGCGGGTTCGTCAAAAATCTCCTGGATTGTTTGCGAGAGAGCCTCAGCCGTAAACGGCTTCTGCAGGTAATAACTTGTCTGCCGGTCGAATTCCGATGCCGGTGCCCCCTGTAAGGGATAGCCGGAAATGTAGAGAACCTTTATCCCGGGGCGAACCGTGCGCAGGAAGTACGCCAGCGCCCGGCCATCCATCTCCGGCATGGATATGTCCGTAACCAGCAGGTCGATAGCCCCCGGCCAGGACCCGGACAACCGGATCGCCTCGCGGCTGCCCCCGGCAGACAAAACCGCATAGCCGCTTCTTTCCAGCATCAGCCGAACCA
>CBDUYQ010000113.1:0-4947 GCA_965371475.1 uncultured bacterium | reverse complement strand
GTCTGGCAGGTGAGCAAGATTTATACAGCGTTTGCGGCGCTGGGCATCGTGCTGGGCGCAGCCTACTTGCTCTGGCTCTTCCAGCGAACGATGTTCGGCGAAATTACCAACCCGCTCAATGAGAAGTTGAAGGATCTGAGCTGGCGCGAATACGCTACGCTGGTCCCGCTGGTCCTGTGGTGCTTCTGGATTGGCATCTACCCCAAACCCTACTTCGACGTGATGGAGAGGCCGGTAGCGGCCATCGTTCAGATAATGAACAGAGGGCAGGCAGAACCGCCCGCCATGGCCGCCGTGCAGTTGCTGGACGGACGTAAAGACGATTCCACCTCCGCCTCCATCAGGGAGTCAACAGAGAAATAATGCAAACCGGCTGGCTAGATTGGCTCTGGACGGATTTCTTTACGCAGTACGATCTCGTCGCGATTTCACCGGCGCTGGAGTTGGCGCTGTTCGGCTGCGGAATTCTGATTATCGATTTCTTTCTGGAGCGCTCCCACAAGTACATTAACGCCCTCGTGGCGCTGGTGGGCCTGGCCTTCAGCGGCGTGGCGCTCTGGATTGTGCGCGGGTACGACTACCTGGCTTTCCGAGGGCCGGAAGGCGATGCCCTGTTTGTTCTGGACCCGTTCTTTGTTTTCTTCAGCGGTGTTTTCCTGCTGGCCGCAGCTTTGGTCGTCCTGATGTCGATTAAGTACATGGACGTCGAGGATGAATTCGAGGGCGAATACTACGCCCTCATCCTTTTCGCCACCGCCGGCATGATGTTGATGGCCGGGGGCGTGGACCTGATCACACTCTTTATCGGACTCGAGCTGATGGCGATTTCCTTCTACCTGCTCACCGGGTTCCTGCGGCGCGACCGGCGCTCGAACGAAGCCGCCATCAAGTACTTCCTGCTGGGCGTGTTCTCGAGCGGTTTGCTGGCCTACGGTTTTTCGCTACTCTACGGCATCGCCGGTTCCACCAACATCAACCGGATTGCCGAGGCGATGGGGCAACGCAGCCTGACCGACCCGCTGGCTTTCCTGGCGCTGGTGACAGTGGCTTCCGGCCTGTTCTTCAAAGTCGCCGCCGTGCCGTTCCACCAGTGGGCGCCGGATATTTACGAGGGCGCGCCCACGCCGGTTACGGCGTTCATCTCGGCCGGGTCGAAGGCGGCCTCGGTGGCGTTTCTTGTCCGGCTGTTCCTGGTGCCGCTGGGACCCGCGCAGGGGAACTGGCAGGGCATTGTCGCCGCTGTTGCGGTGGCTTCGATGGTTATCGGCAACCTGGCCGCGCTCAACCAGGACAACATCAAGCGGCTGCTGGCCTACTCTTCCATCGGGCACATCGGCTACATCCTGTTGGGATTGGTGGCCAACAATGAAACCGGCTGGCAGGGGATATCCTTCTACGTCCTGGCGTACTCCATGATGACCCTGGGCGCGTTTGCTGTGGTGACGGCGATGCGCCGCGCCGGCGTGGTGGGTGACAACATCGCCGACTGGCGCGGGTTGATTTACCGGAATCCGGTCCCGGCCATGTTGATGCTGGTCTTTCTGCTTTCGCTCACCGGCATTCCGCCCCTGGCGGGCTTCATGGCCAAGTACTTCATCTTCCTGGCGCTCATCCAGACCGGGCACTACACGCTGGCGGTTATCGCAGCGCTCTACGTGGTGGTGGCGCTCTATTACTACTTCCGCATCGTGGTGGCGATGTTTATGCACGATGAACGGGAGTCCGGCCAGATGACCCTGGCGCCGGGGCTGATGATTGCGCTGGCGGTGACCCTGCTCCTTACGGTGGGCATCGGCGTCTATCCCGAACCCTTCATCCAACTGGCGCAGTTTTCCATCACGCCTTTCCGGTAAGATGGTGGGGGCGAACCGATGACCCCCGAATCCCAACCCGGTCCGAAGAACCCTAACCCCTGGCGGCAGCTTGGCCTCGTTCTGGGTCTGATTTTTACCATCCCTGCCGGTGTTACTGTCGGGGCATTGTTGGGTCTGTGGCTGGACGGGAAGGCGGGAACTAGTCCGCTCTTTACTCTGGTATTGATTGCAGCAGGCTTTGTGGGCGGCTTACGGGAAGTCCTGCGGCAGCTGAAGAGAATCAAGTGACAGAGGATTCCAAAGACTTCACGGCGACAGAAGTTCCGCTGGAGGAGAAGCGCCTGCTGGCCGGAGCAGAGCGCCGTGTCGGGTGGTTCATCCTGGGTCTGATTCCCGCAGGAACCGCGGCAGCCTTCTGGCAGTGGGGCGGGGCACTGGCCGGGGCGTTTGCGCTGGGCGGCGGGCTGGCCTACGCCAACTACCGCTGGATTGTCGCCGTGGTGGATGCCCTGGTGCGGGTGCAGACAGAACGTCCCCGGACCCGCGACTACGCCAAGCTGTTCATTCCCGTTGTCTTGCTTGGGCTGTTGCTCTATGGTATCTTCACGGTTTCGTGGCTGTCGGCTGTAGGGGTTATGAGCGGTGTCCTGCTGCTGGTGCCAGCGATTTTTCTGGAAGCGGTGTATCAGGTATTTTTGGGGTTGCGACGTTAATTACGACGTAAAGCTATGGAACACCATCCAACCTGGCTAGGGGATTTCTTTAACTTCCTATTCGGCGGTATCGCCGGGGGAGTTATGGGCGCCGTCGGTATCCATCCGCACGATGCCGCCCGGCCCATTCCCGACTACCTAGCCAGTGAAATCACCATCTTTCTCGGTTGTATTATTTTCTTCCTCTGGTTTCGCAACAAACTCTCAATTGATAACCCCGGCGGGATGCAACTAGTATTCGAGAATTTCCTGGCGAACCCGATGAAGATAGGCATCTACGATCTACTGGATGAAAATGTGGGGCCTGGCGGAAGGGCGCATCTGAGCGTCATTGGCTCCATTGCGCTTTTCGTTTTATTGAGTAATCTCATCAGCTTAATCCCGAATACCCTTTCACCGACAGCGGTTCACACCGTTCCTTTCGGGTGCGCAGTTGTTGTTTTTATCTATTACAATTTTTCTGGCGTCCGGGCTCACGGAATCCTGGGGTATCTTAAGCACTTCATTGGCGCCGCCCTGGAGTCGCCCTGGTGGTTGTGGCCGATCATGATCCCACTGTTAGTGATAGTGGAGATCATTAGCCATTTTGCCAGGCTTTTGTCGCTTACCGTCCGTCTCTGGGTCAACATGGTCGTGAGCGAAACGCTCTATGTGGTGTTTTTGGGAATCGGGGTAGGCGCAGTAGCGGCCTTGGGCCTGGCTGCCTCGCCCATACCGATGATTATCCCGCTGGCGTTCGTGGTCCTGCATGTTTTTGTGGCGTTTCTGCAAGCGTTTGTATTTACTCTGCTGCCGATTGTGTATGTCGGCGGGGCGGTGGCGGAAGAGCATTAAAAGTTTGTCCGTTCAGTGTGAGCCCCGGCTGCAAGAGGGATGCCGGGGAACCACCTCCTGCGGATATTTCATAAAAAGGAGAACCACAATGAAGAAAACCTGTGTACTGGCAGCCATGACTGTGCTGTTGTTTCTGGTGGCCGTTCCGGCGTTTGCCCAGGATGGCGACGGGGACGGTGGCGGCGTGAACTGGTTTCCGGTAGCCTCGGTGTTTGCGATGGCGATTGCGTCTGCCGGTTGTGGCATCGCCCAGGCTCGTGCAACGGCGGCGGCCGCAGAAGGGATGGCGCGCAATCCAGCCGCAGCGCCAGCTATTCGATTTGCACTTCTGCTGGCTTTGGTCCTGATTGAGTCACTGGCGCTCTACACCTTTGCGATTATCTTCATGCAGATGTAGAGCTTCACAAGTTGAATTTGAATAAGGGGATGCCTTCGGGCATCCCCTTTCTTTTTGGGGATGCGTCCGGGGTTGCGTTAGGGGAGCGATTGCGCCGAGAGGCGCGCCAGTTGCAGGACCGCCGTGGGAACAATGCCGAGAAAGAGGGTTCCCAGCGCGGTCAGGGTCAGCACGAAGGCCAGCGAAGCGGGTACCGGGGCAATGGTTACATCGCCGTTGGGTTTGTCCATGTACATCGCTTTCACTATCTTCAGGTAGTATCCGGCGGAGAGCACACTGTTGAGTGCCAGTAAAACGACCAGCCCAAGGAGTTCTGCTTCCAGCCCTGCCTGGATGATGTAGAGCTTGCCGAGAAAGCCCCCGGTAAGCGGAATGCCAATCAGCGAGAGCAGAAAGACAGTGAACGTAGCCGCCAGCACCGGGTGGCGCGAGTGCAGCCCGGCGTAGCTCTCAATAGTCTGGTTCTTTTCGCCGCGGGAGACATGAATGACAACCGCAAAGGCGCCCAGCTTCATCAGCGCGTAGGCGGCCAGGTAGAAGAGCACCGCTGCCAAACCGATTCTATTCCCGGCGGCGAAGGCGACCAGGATGTACCCGGCGTGAGCAATGGAGGAGTAGGCCAGCATCCGTTTGACGTTGGTCTGCGCCAGCGCGCCCAGGTTCCCGGCCAGCATGGTCAGCACCGCAGAGGCCCAGAGGACCCAGAACCAGACCTCGTCGATGGGCCCCAGGGCGGTCAGGAAGATACGCAGGAAGGCGGCAAAGGCGGCGGCCTTGGGTCCGGTGGAGAGGAAGGCGGTGACGGGCGTAGGAGCGCCCTCATAAACATCCGGGGTCCAGATCTGGAAGGGCGCGGTGGCCACCTTGAAAGCCAGGCCGACGAAGAGCAGCCCCATCCCCATAAACACCAGCGTACTGTAGGCGTGCCCCTGCGAGACCTTCACGGCTATCTGCGGCAGGAAGGTCGTGCCGGTGGCGCCGAAGAGCAGCGCCACGCCGTAGAGCAGGATGGCAGTAGCGAATGAGCCCAGCAGAAAATATTTCATCGAGGCTTCGTTCGAGCGCGGGTCGTTGCGCCGGAAGCCGACGAGGATGTAGGTGGCGATGGAGGAGGTTTCCAGCGCCACAAAAAATGTCACCAGTTCGTTGGCGGAAACCATCAGCCCCATCCCCACGGCGGCAAAGAGGA